>WVXK01000095.1:83648-84364 GCA_011773515.1 Deltaproteobacteria bacterium | reverse complement strand
TACTTGATTATTTCCGACACCACACCTGCGCCGACGGTCCTTCCGCCCTCACGGATGGCAAAGCGCAGCTCCTTCTCCATCGCTATGGGCTGAATCAAATTGACCTCGATCTCCACATTGTCCCCCGGCATCACCATCTCAACGCCCGCCGGCAGAGAAACGATCGCCGTCACATCGGTGGTCCGGAAATAAAACTGGGGGCGATAACCCGAGAAAAAGGGCGTGTGACGGCCACCCTCCTCCTTCGTCAATATGTACGCCTGGGCCTTGAAATGCGTGTGCGGCGTTATGCTCCCCGGTTTGGCCAAAACCTGCCCGCGCCATACCTCGTCCTTCTTGATGCCCCGCAGCAACACGCCCACATTGTCACCCGCCTGACCCTGGTCCAGGACCTTCCGGAACATCTCAACACCCGTGGCTACCGTCTTCTCCGTCTCCTCAAAACCAACAATCTCCACCTCTTCCCCCACCTTGATCACGCCGCGCTCAACACGGCCGGTAACCACCGTGCCCCTGCCGCTTATGGAAAACACATCCTCGATCGGCATCAAAAACGGCTTGTCTACATCACGCTCGGGCAAAGGAAAATAATCGTCCACCGCACCCATCAACTCCAGAACGCTCTTGCACTTCTCACACGCGTCCGTCCCGCACCCGCAATCCAGCGAGTGCAGCGCACTCCCCCGCACAACGGGAATGTCATCGCCGGGAAACTC
>WVXK01000095.1:78243-83595 GCA_011773515.1 Deltaproteobacteria bacterium | reverse complement strand
TAGGGAACACCCACCTGACGGGCCAACAGTATGTGCTCACGGGTCTGGGGCATCGGGCCGTCTGCAGCGCTCACCACCAAAATGGCACCGTCCATCTGGGCCGCACCCGTTATCATATTCTTCACGTAATCGGCATGGCCGGGGCAATCCACATGCGCATAATGACGATTCTCCGTCTCGTACTCCACATGGGCAGTCGCAATCGTTATGCCACGCTCCTTCTCCTCAGGCGCCTTGTCTATCTCGTCAAATGAAATAAAATCCGCAAGCCCCCTGTTCGATAAAATCTTCGTTATCGCCGCCGTAAGAGTCGTCTTCCCGTGATCCACATGACCGATCGTGCCAACGTTCAAATGGGGCTTCTTTCTCTCAAATTTGGGCTTCGCCATGTCTCTCTCCTCCTCAAATAGTAACAGACAGTTGGAGCCCACGAGCAGGATTGAACTGCCGACCTCATCCTTACCAAGGATGCGCTCTACCGACTGAGCTACGTGGGCCCAAAAATAGTGGAGCGGGCGACGGGACTCGAACCCGCGACCAACAGCTTGGAAGGCTGTGACTCTACCATCTGAGTTACGCCCGCAACTTATTAAAGTCGGTCAAATCTCTAACCTTACTATTATAAGACATTCAACCAACAAAAAACAATAAACAAAAGGTGGTGGAGAGGGGAGGATTCGAACCTCCGAAGGCTGAGCCAGCAGATTTACAGTCTGCCCCCTTTGGCCACTCGGGTACCTCTCCACGGATTCTTTATGTGGAGCCGACGAAGGGAGTCGAACCCCCAACCTACTGATTACAAATCAGTTGCTCTACCATTGAGCTACGTCGGCTCAAAATTCAGAATATAAAATTACACTATAAGGGGATGGTATTGTCAATTATAAATTGCCTGATTACTGCGGGAAAAGTTTCTTATTTACCGTGTACAGAACGATACCGGCGGCGACGCTCACATTGAGGGAGTCAAAGCCCCTTCCCATGGGTACGGAGACCTCAAAATCACACCTCTCGAGCAATTTTTTCCTGATCCCTTCCCCCTCGCTTCCGAAAATAATGACCACGTCACCCGAAAAATCCATAAGCGCGACATCCCCCCCTCCTGCCCCTGCCGACGTGCCGTACACCCAGAACCCCTTTTTCTTGAGGTAGTCAACGGTCCTGGAAAGATTGACAACCTGAACGACGGGGAGATGGGCCAGGGCTCCTGCGGATGCATGAATAGACGTCTCCGTTATCGATGGCGCTCTTCTTTCCTGTATGACCACAGCTGCCGCTCCGAAGCAGTGGGCCGATCTTGCTATAGCTCCAAGATTGTGCGGGTCGTAAACCCTGTCCAGAATTACGAAAAACGATTTATCGGGCCTCTTATCCAGAATGACGTCTATGTCCGAATAGGCAAATTTGTCAAGGCGGGCGACGATCCCGTTCTTGATTTTTCCCTGAAAAATCTTTTTCATGTCATCGTGAGGCCAAAACATCACGGGGATGGATTTTTTCCCTGCCAGCGCTGCTATTTTATCTCCCGTATCACCTGCGGCACCCTCCTGGAGATAAATGTCCCTCACGGTCTGCGTCGAGGACTCGATGAATTCCTTCACTATCTTGAAGCCGGTAATCGAGAGCATGTCACGTCTTCGATTGACCAAAGCGCAGAGCAATCTCGCGAAGCCTCTTCCGGGGATCTGCAACTGCCGTCAAAGACCGCCCCACCACGATGAAATCAGCACCTGCTTCGAATGCCTCCTCAGGCGTGGTAACCCTCTTCTGGTCCCCCTTTTCATCATCAGGGAGCCTGATTCCCGGCGTGACGGCGATAAAGTCCCCGCCGAACGTATTCCTCAGGTGGGCCACTTCCAGAGGGGAGCACACGATGCCGTCGACGCCCGAATGAAGCGCCATTTCCGTGAGCCTTTCAACCATGGAGGAGACAGGGCCGGTAGTCCCGAAAACACGGAGATCCGATTCGTTCAGGCTGGTTAAGATGGTTACCGCAACGACCTTCGTTCCGGAGGCCTTCGCCACGGATGCAGCGGCCCTGAGCATCTCTGATCCACCGGAAGCGTGCACGGTGAGCATGTCGACTCCATGGGCCACCGCGCTTTTCACCGCGCCTCCTACGGTGTTGGGAATATCATGGAATTTGAGATCGAGAAACACCATCTTCTTTTCCCTCTTGAGCGCCTCTATCACCGGATATCCTTCCCGGGTAAAGAGCTCCATCCCGACTTTGCACCACAAAAGCTCGTCACCCGACCGTTTCACGAAGCCGAGAGCCTCATGCAGGGAAGGAAAATCGAGAGCTGCGATAACCCTGTTCAAGTTCCCGTGCATCTTTCGCGCTCCTTTTCTACCTCACTCACCAGCACACCGACCGCATCCTTTATCCCCACATCCTTGGTTTCACCCGTTTCCCTGATCTTCAGTTCGACCTTCCCCCCGGCAGCCTTCTTCTCTCCCACCGTGACCCGGATCGGGACCCCCATCAGATCGGCATCCTTGAACTTGATGCCCGGCCTTTCCTCGCGGTCATCGATAACGACCTCCACACCCGTCGAAAGAAGCCCGCCGTAGATGGTTTCGGCCGCACCCCGTACTTTCTCGTTCTTCATATTGAGGGGCACCACAGCAACCTCGAATGGGGCTATCGATACGGGGAACACGGGACCATCGTCATCGTGGTTCTGCTCTATGGCCGCGGCAACTGTCCTGCCGACACCTATGCCGTAGCAACCCATCACCATAACCTTTTCTTTTCCCTCTTTCCCGAGGTATACGGCGTTCATGGCCCTGCTGTACTTGGTCCCGAGTTTGAAGATGTGCCCCACCTCGATACCCCTTGAAAACGTTATGTTTCCGCCGCACGCAGGACAGCTGTCCCCGCTTTCGATGACCCGGAAATCACCATACACATCCGCATCGAAATCGCGCCCCACGCGAACGTTTATATAGTGGTAATCATCCCTGTTTGCACCCGTTATTCCGTTTTCGATCTGCAAAACCGACCGATCAGCCAAAATCTTGGCCTTCAAGCCAACCGGCCCCGCAAAGCCTGCAGAGGAACCCGTCACGTCCCTCACGCTTTCCTCATCGGCAAGCTCTATCCAGTCGGCTCCGAGGTAATTTTTCACCTTTACCTCGTTTATCGTTCTGTCCCCCCGCGACACGACGACCACCTTCTCCGACCCGGTGTCGAATATAAGGGTTTTGAGCATCCTCTCGGGTGATGCTTCAAGGTAAGACGATACCTCCTCTATGGTGCGCATGCCGGGAGTATGCACCTCCTGGATCGCGGGTATATCCGGACCGACTTTCCCTGACGCCCCCTCATCGACCTTTGCAAGTTCGACATTTGCAGCGTAGTCGCACTTTCCGCAGCTCACTATTTCATCCTCTCCCGATTCGGCTATCACCATAAACTCGTGTGAGCTGCTCCCCCCTATCGCCCCGGTGTCCGCCTCTACCGCCTTGAAGGTAAGCCCCATCCTCGAGAAGATTCTCGTGTAGGCGTCAAACATGGCCTGATAGCTCCGGTCTGCTCCCGCGTCATCGGCATCGAAGGAGTAGGCATCCTTCATGATGAATTCCCTTCCCCGCATGAGCCCGAACCGCGGCCTTATCTCGTCCCTGAACTTTGTCTGAATCTGGTAGAGGTTCAGGGGAAGCTGCCTGTAGGATCGCACCTCCTTTCTCACGATATCAGTGATCACCTCCTCGTGTGTCGGGCCGAGGCAGAACTCCCGTTCTCCCCTGTCGCGGAAACGGAGAAGCTCCCTGCCATAGAGGTCCCACCTGCCCGATTCCCTCCAGAGTTCCGAGGGAAGCACCACGGGCATGAGGAGCTCGATCGCACCCGCCCTGTTCATCTCCTCCCTGATTATGTTCTCGACCTTTCTCAAAACTCTCAGGCCGAGAGGAAGGTAGTCATAGATTCCCGCTGCAACTTTCCGTATCATGCCGGACCTGATCATGAGGCGGTGGCTGACGATCTCGGCATCGGACGGATTCTCCCTCGTTGTCGGGAGAAGGTACCGGCTAAGTCGCATGGTTAAACCCCCCCTTCTATCTTTTCGCGGGTAATTTTCTCGACCCAGCTGACGAGTTCTGGTACAATCTCCTCCTCGCTGACGCGCTTCATAACCTCTCCCCGGACAAAGATCAGCCCGGTGCCCCTGCCGCAGGCTACGCCCACGTCGGCCTCGGAAGCCTCGCCCGGACCATTCACCACACATCCCATCACGGCCACTTTCACGTACTTGTCGATGTGGGTGATGCGTTTTTCCACGCCTTCAATGATCTTTTCGATATCAACCTCTATTCGCCCGCAGGTCGGGCAGGATATTATCTCGGGCCCCCTCCTTCTCAGTCCAAGGGATTTGAGTATTTCGTACGCTACCCGAACCTCTTCTTCCGGAGGGCCGGTCAGGGACACCCTTATCGTGTCCCCGATCCCCTCGTGGAGCAATATCCCGATTCCTGCAGATGATTTTACCGTTCCGGCAAAAATCGTTCCTGCCTCCGTCACCCCCACGTGGAGCGGGTAATCGAAGGCGGAGGAAAAGAGCCTGTTCGCCTCCACGGTAGTCAGGACGTCTGAAGCTTTGAGGGAGATCTTGAAATCGAAAAAACCTCTCGATTCGAAGAATCTTACATGTCTTTCTGCCGACGCGAAGAGAGCTTCGGGGCCCGGTTTTCCAAACTTTTCAAGGATATCCTTTTCAAGTGACCCCGCGTTGACGCCGATCCTGAGGGATATCCGGTGATGTGCGGCTGCATCGATAACCTGCCTCACCCTGTTACCGCCACCGATGTTGCCGGGATTTATCCTGACGCAGTCGGCACCGTTCTCGATTGCCTTAATCGCAAGGATATGGTTGAAGTGTATGTCGGCCACGAGGGGGACAAGGGTTTTTTCTTTTATCTTTCCGAATGCCGTCGCCGCATCATCATCGGGTATTGCCACCCTGACGATCTCACAACCGGAGCTTACAAGAGATGATATCTGCCGGAGAGTGGCCTCAACGTCCTTGGTATCGGTCTTCGTCATCGACTGGACAGCGATTGGCGCCTCTCCCCCGATTTCAACCGTCCCTACGGATATTTTTCTCGTTTTCCTTCTCCCCATTGGCTTGCCACGTCGAAGCAGCGCGACATCCGACCTTGAAAGAGGCAGGTTTGCTATCGGCGGGTATTTATCACCACTGATAAAAGCATCCTGCCACGATTGTGCTTCACTGTCGGATCATCCTGATCGCCGTGAGAACATTGTATCAGGAAGAGATACATTTTGGGATAATTCGTGGTTACCTCACCTGTTCCAGACCGCCATTTCCCGTCCTTCAAACCGTTTAC
>WVXK01000095.1:34961-78175 GCA_011773515.1 Deltaproteobacteria bacterium | reverse complement strand
GGCAACGGAAAGGTTGAACTCCTGGGTTGCATCCCCGCCGTAACCGTCGCTCGCTTTCACCACCGCCTTGATGGGAAGGTTCCCGTCAAAAGTCCTCACGTCCCAGTGCAGCGTGTCCTCCATGAGGATCATGCCCTCGGGCCCTTCGACGAGCTCGAAACTCAGTTCGTCGCCATCAGGATCCTGGCCGGCCAATTTATAGGTATAGATATCGCCTGCCAGGTTGTCTGGAGGTCTTGAAACGATTCTGGGCGGCCTGTTTGCTATCCTGAACAACGGGGTGGTCTTTTCCTCGCCTTTTATCTGCCCATCGCTGGGGCTGACAGCGCAGTAAACCCTGTCCCCTCTTTTCAGCTTCGTAATGTCGAGCTTTCTCCCGCTGCCCTCATGGACGGGTTCGTCGTTGACGAAGAACCGGTAACCATATGCTACGGCGTCTCCGTCGGGGTCGACGGCTGCTGCATTTACCTGTAAGAAGAACGCCCCGCCGGCAGCCGCCGTCTCCGTGTCGAGCGAGATTATTCTCGGGGGCGAGTTGGCAATGCTCGTAACCCCCGTTACGAGGGTTTCATAGCCCTGCGCGTCAAATTCCACCTCCGCGTACACCCAGTCGCCCCGCCTCAGGGATGAGAGGTCCAGGTTATCCCCTCCCCTCTCAAAGAGATCCTCGTTCACATACCAGCTCACCGTAAAGGGGGGAATATTTTCGCCTCCCCCGCCAGCGATTTCAACCTTCAGGGTATCACCTACGGTGGGGTTTTCAGGAACCAGGACGGCCTCTCTTTGCTCACTCAGCCCGTCCTTTCTTCCCGCAACGGGGGCACTTTTTGTTTTTCCCTCTACCTGCGGCACTGCCCGGTCTTTTTTTACCGGTTGCGAAACATTCTCAGAACAGGCAGCAAAAACAACACACAGAACGCATAGAGCCGCGAGTGACAGCGCCTTTGACCCTGGAAAGCTACCCATGTGGTTCAAGCCTCCTTTTATCGTTCCCTATCATGGAAGGCCCGGAAACTTCCGCGGGAATTTTCCGGGCCTTTTTCCGCCTCGTATCACAAATTATCTTCCTTCCACCCCTCGAGCCCGGGCTTCAGGCTGTACGTGCTTATAGCCTCTATCTCCAAAATCGACCCGGTCGACTGCTGCGAAAAGCCTTTTATACCTCCGCTCTCAGTCACGATCGCGCCGATGGATGAGGGCATGCCGTAACCCAGGGATTTGCTCCTGGATACCGTCGTTGGTTGAGATACCTTCTCATCGCTGAAGACATACTGCTTGAAGGCCGTACCCGTCTCGTAATAAACAGAGTAGATATTGCTGTTTCCTTCGAAGACACAGGAGTTGGTGCCCTGCGTCGGCTGGTAGGTGGGCCAGATGACCAGGCCGCCAAGAACGGTTGGCTTCGATATCACCCGCTCCCCGAGGTGCTGGTTCAGGGCAGGGTCGCTGTTGTAGAGGTCGTCGGTGGTGATGGACGCGTGGTCTATGTACCACCCGTCGCTCGCGTCAATCTCGAGCATCAGGCCGCTCCAGTTGTTGTAGGACAGTGATTCCTCGAGGGATGTTACCGTGCTCCCCCCTGAGCTTACTGTGGTATTGGTGGAGTTGAAGAGGTTGTTTTTCAGGATCTCCACGGTGCTGGTGTGGGGGGACAGCCACGGCTGCGCTGTGTCCTTGATCCCGTAAAACACGCCGCTGTCGGTTGAGTTTTTGTCCGCCGAACCGATGAACTTCCCGGTCCCGAAAAACACCCACAGGTTCCCTTTTCCGTCCAGTGCTGCCGACGGCGCCGAAGTTATCGGCTCGTCCGATGAAAAGAGGGTTGACAGGACCCACTGCGATGGGTCAGGCGAATTTTTCGTGTTCAACCGGTACATCTTCCCCCGGTAGGATGAGGAGGCGCTGTTAAAATAGCTCTGCCCCGAATACACAACGTCGACCACGGGGTCACCCCGGAGATAAACGTTTGCATCGACCGTTATCGTATCGGCGAAGAATCCTCCCGCATCGACGATGCCCTCCGACGTCGTAAAGGTCCGAACCGGGACACCCGATTTCATTTCGACCACGTAGAGCTCTCCATTGACAAGTGTCGACGTGGTGATGTTGGAATTGGCGTCAAAGTCCTTCGGCCCGGATCCGACTATCATGTACCACTTGTCACCCGAAGCGGTTATGTCGCCGTTGATGTCGCGGCCAAGGACTCTCGCCACACCGGGAAATCCGTTCGTAAGCGTGCCGTTGTTCGGGACAAAGGTCCAAAGAAGCTTCGGTGGGCTCTCCGGGTCGGTGATATCCAGGGCGAAGTAAGCCGAGGCAAGCGTTTCTTCAACCCCGCCGTTGCAAATATTTATCGGCCTGCCGCCGAACCTCATGCCGCCGATGAGTATCGTCCCCCAGCCGTAGGGGTGGGTGCCGCTCGGGTCACTGAATTCGCTCTCGAATATCCTGGCGTCGACCACCTTCGGCGTAAGGTCCACGTAGTAGACATGTCCCGTGTCTTTGTAAGACGTCTCGGTCAGCCATTTCACGTGGGGGAGCAGCTGCTTCGGCAGATACGCCCACATCTCCTGGCCGAGCTGTAGCGAACTGCTGTTATCGTAAACGGCCGGGTCGGAGGAGGTGTCCAGATTTTTGTAGAACTGCTTCTGCGCCGAGTTATAGAATCCCCCGTTGAAAGCGTGGAGCATGCCGTCGTTCCCCCCGACGTATACCATGACCCTCCTGTCCCTGTATTTCTCGAAAAACTTCCTGTAGGTCGAGTCACCGTAAATGAGATCGTAGTTTTCCTTCGGCCGGCTGACGGCCACGGGAGACGAGTTGATGATATCGCCCAGCTTCCAGACCCCCGTCGTCCCCTTGTACGTCACCGTCCTGGGCCTGAATCCGGAAACCGCTTCCCCGTGGAGATAATTTATTATCTTTGCCGCCTCCGTGTCGTCTGCTGCCCTCAGGTAATCCCTCCACAGGGACGCATTGGTGTCGTTGAAGTCATAGTATCCGGTATAGGCATAATCGACGAAGATCTTTCTCGGATTGGAGGTTACGTTCCGTGCAAGGAGCAGTTTGCCGGCGTCCCATATCGTCTTTACGTTCTCTATGGGAAGGAATCCCCCCTTGCTCTTGAAGTCATCTGCAGTGCTGTTGTCATCGGGGAGGCCGTTGCCGTTGGTGTCCTCGTACCGGTAGGCTACCGCTCCCTGGACCACATCGTAATCCATCTTGATTATGCAATCGCCCGGGTCTGCGGTGCTCCCGCAGGCGCCCGTTGTATCCAGCCTCCAGTTCCCGTTCGAATCCTCCCTCACGTTGCCCTTCTTGTCGATGAACAGTGAAGTGAGGTTCCCTACCCAGCTCACGCTATCGGTCCCGAACTTGTCGGCCGTCGTGTTCGGGTAGAAGAGCGCCTGGTAAATGACCGCGTCCCCCTTCCCCGAAGTGGTGAGAATCGAAGCCGCCGTCCCGGAGGAGGATCTCTTCAGGATATCCAGCAACGCGGCTTTCAGCTGGGCTTCGAGCGCTGGCCCGCTGCTGGCGGGAAAGTAGGTGTCGGGGATTCCATCCGCGTTCGAATCCCACTCGGAGGGTAACCCTGGCTGGTTGTCCCCGTCGACATCCTCGAAGCCCCCGTATTTCGACGTTTCCTTCAAAAGCTGCTCCCCCTTGCTCGAACTCCCGAAGGCGTAGACGGTGTATATCGTGAGATTCTGATATCCGTCCACGTCGTCCCTTAAATCGTTGGTGTGCGCGTAATACGCGACACCTCCGAGGTAATAGGTCCCGTCGTGGTCCGGGACGGTCGGCTCGAGGAGGTCGCTGTCCCTGTTGTCGGGGGGCGCTCCTTCGATGGCGTCGATCTCGTTCATGTAGTTCACCACGTTGAAGTCGGCATCCATCACCGGTGCCAGGCTCACTCCTGAAAAGCTCGTCCCGGGAAGGTTCTTGTCTTTCGTCGATTCCCCCGAGGTGAGGATGATCACGAAGTTCTTCTCGCAGGGGTTTTCCGTTACGGGGTCGTTTGTTCCGGCATTCCCGCTGTGATAGGCGTTAGGACCATTTTGAAAGTACCGTACCGCCTGGTACAGCGATTCGCCAAGGGGGTTGTGGGCGAGCGGGTCGGCGTTTGCAAGGCCGGAGAAAAAATCGTTCCGCGATGACTGGGAAACGGGAATTCTCACGTCGCCGCCGTCGAACTCGTTCGATTTCCCGCCCTCGAATCTGTTCCCCTCGTTGAGCGTCATGAGTCCGAAGCGGACCGCATCGTCACTTCCGTCAAGGTATTCGTCGACGAAGGTGTGGAGGACTCCTGTGGGGGATGTGGGGTTCAGGATCTTTATTTCGAACTTTTCGGCGAAGTCACTGCAGGTGCTGTCGGTGCAGACCTTCACTATTCCGCTGTTTGAGTCGCCGTCGAGCATGTAGTAACCGCCATTGTAGGTTTTGAAATAGTCCCAGTGAGCCATCTGCTCTATCTCTGCCGTGCTATTCGGCTGATGGTTGGGTTTGCTCTGGCCTTCGAGCAACTTGGGCGTATTTTTCTGCGCTCTGTTTAGGTATTTCCCCCCGATGGCCACTTTCTTCAGGATGTCTATCTTTCGCATGGTGAGCCAGTTCAGGAAATTCCCCGGCAGGCCTCCTGCCAAGTCGGCGACAAAATATCCCCCCGAATCGTAGCGGTACATGGCCCCTATTTCGAAATAGCCGTAATATCTGGTGTTCGGATCGAAACTTGCGTCGATGGTGCAAAATGAGGTGCCGGCGTTGCAATCGTTCGGCAGTCCGTCGCCGTTTCTGTCATATTTTTCGACCACTTTGTAGGCAAACTCGTAGAGGTCAGCCGAATTGGCAAACAAAACGAGAACGTTCGGTGTCCCTCCCCCCTTCGTGATAAAGGGGGGAACGGCATTGTATCCTGCAGAGGAAATGTTCACGTAATCAGCAGGGTCACAGGGAGCTCCCGGAGATTTGGCCGGCAGGGTTATGATGATAGAAGCCACAGCAAGAGACACGAGAAACAGGGCGATAAAGGGAGGCTTTCTCCACTTCCTATCATTCTTTCCCGCCCGGCTTCTGTTTATATGCATATTCATGTAACACCTCCTGGTTCACATGGGGCGAAAGAAATTCCATGGGAATATCTGACGGTTCCGTGCTTTTTTCCATGTTTTTTTCTTTTCTTCATCTCTCACACCGATCACATGATGATATACCGGTAGATTGACCCTATCCTGGCCGTCGAGCCAAGCGCTCCCTGCGCGATCACGTTAATCCTGTAGTGGACTATCGCACCGGCGCTGCTTACTCCCTTCCCGACGCCGAGATATCCCGAAGCGTACTCGATCGAAGATCCCTGGAGGGTCGTGGTGTAGAGAAAGTCGATATCCGTGTTGACCACCGTGCTGTCGACGGGAAAGGCGAGATCGGGAGCGAAGACGGAACTCGTCGGGTCTGCGCTGTCAATCGTATCATCCAGGTCGATATCTCCGGGTGCGCCGGTGATCTCGTTCACAATATCCGCGACGGAGGCGTTCCGGAGGGAATCGTAGTCTATGGGAAAGGAGCGATCGTACACCGTTTCCCCGATCAGGGGCACCGAGTATTCGATCCCGGCTTCCCCGGCGTGCATGTTCCGTTTCTTGAGGCTCTTGTTGCCGCCGATCTTTATCCCCGTCGTGGTGGTTGAGATGGACATCATCCCTATAAAGGTCACGACGACGAGAAGGACCATGACCGTTACCAGAACTATTCCTCGCTCGTTTCTCATATCTCACCTCACCGGATTCCGGAGGGATACCTCCATTTGAAGTACCCTTCTCCTGAAAAAGTCATTTGATCCCGTCGTGTTGTTTTCGAGGACCACGCTTGCCGCATCTGGCTGAACGGCGTTCATTACCTCCCGCTCTGTTCTGGCGAGGAGAGAAACCTTCACCTTGTCGGTAACGCCATCGCCGTCGGAGTCGATTTCGGAAAGCTGGAGGTCATCCACATTATCGGCAATCGGCTGGTCGCCGTACCCATCACCGTTCACGTCATTTGCGGTGTTGTACGTTGGCGAGCTCCGGTAAAGAATGTTACCGTTGACGAAGTATGCAACATTTTCTATGAGGTACACGCACCGTTTGCTCGGATAGTAGCGATCAACCGGCGTCGACCCGCTCACGGTAATGGTGGTTCCCGAGACCGATGTGATATCAAGATAGGTGAGGCCATCTAAGGTGATATACCCGCGGGTCGTCGCATTGAGCGTCGGGGCACCCGGCTCGTATGTGATCTCGAACGTCGTGGCGCCGGGATTTACGGCACCGTTTACCTCGCCAACCTTTCTGAACCCCCCCAGGACGATAAAGCTGTCCGGTCCCGAATCGACCCCGGCATCGGTAAAGTCGAATGAGGTGGTCTGGCCATTGATATTCGGACTGTCGGGCACACCGAATCCTGATTCCCTGATGTCCTTCGTGATGATGTCCATGGCGGTGCTTCCCGCATACTGCATGTCCGTTATCTGCGATTCCGTGGTAAAGGTATTGTGGTGGAGGTTGTAGGTCAAAAATGCCGACGCGATCACCAGTGACGAGATAACGAGGGAAACCATCATCTCAACCAGGGTAAAACCCCGGTATTCTGTAAGCCTAAATTTTCTTTTCATCATAAATCTCCAGATTTGACGGTGGTCAATGTCACCGAATGGGCTTCTCCCTTTATGGCCCAGTTCACCGTCGCCGAAATCGTTTTGGAGTTGGGCTTGGTGTCGACAACCGTCCACCTCCTGACATAGATGCCCCCGCTTGCGCCCTGCTCGTCTATTGGATTTGCCACACCGGCCAGTTCAACATTTTCATGTGGGTTGTCGGCTACGTTGCTCGAGATGAGGGGATCATCGTATTCGAGAACTCTGACCTGCTCCAGGAGGTCTTCCGCGAGCACCACGCCGGTCTGCAGTTCTCTTGAAAAGGCGTTCCCCTGAATTGCCGTGGTCTGGAGCAAAAGGGCCCCCAGGAGACCAACCACGAGAATCACCAGGGCGATGAGAACCTCAAGGAGCGTAAAGCCTGCTGAATTCTTAATACACTTTCGACCAGACATTTCCTCCCTCCCATCTCCATAAATTTGTTTTTCCAACGACCGATTCGACGCTCACCATAAAATTGTTGCCCGACTGATCCCTGATGAACACGCAACCCAGGTTGGGTACCGACCCGTCGGAGTTAAAATTAAGAACCGGCGGGGTCCCCCAGCCGCTCACCCCGCTCGCGGGTATTGCACCCCCGCAGGCTAGCGAGCCGTTGGGGCCGTTTGGTGCGTCGCTGCCGAAGGTGATCTCGGGGCTGTAGGTGGAGAGACCCACAATTTTGCTCCCGCCGCTACCGAATCCATCGGGATCAGAATCCGCGTCGTTTTCGAATCCACACAGGTACCGGTCATTGCCCGGGTCAAACACGATGCGGTAATCCATTACCGCTTCCTTTATCCCGTGGGACCTTGTCAGGTTGATATTGTCGGCAATCTCCGCCGCAGCGCGCTTCACTTTGTTCCGCTTGATCGTGCCCATGAAACTGGGTACTGCCATGAAAGCCACAATTGACAGGATAACGGTAACGATCATCACCTCGATCATGGTAAAACCGCTTTCGCCTCTCTTTCCATCCCTGTTTTTTTTCATCTATGCCCTCGAAAAGATCGTTTTGATGGAGAAGGGTTACAAGTTCTGTGCCACCCGGTCACAACCCGTGGCAGAACCCTTTAACTATCTGTTATATATATGAATATTAAATGTTGAGGAGGGAACCTCTTTCGGCATCTCAACGGTCAGGAGGAGGGCAAATTAAATTATTTAATTTTTTTATTAAAAATTTTAATCCTCTCTGGTTCGGGGTGCGAGCGTTTCTATGATATTTTGGAGGACCTCCGTAGCCGTTCCCTCGATCCAGAGTGTCCCCGGATATGCAGAAAGCTCAATTCTTTCCGGGTTTATGATTATTACCGGCACTCCTCTCTCCAATGCGACAAAGGGGAGTTGATTTGCCGGAGCAACGGTTCCGGATGTTCCGACCACCATGAAAAGGTCCGATTCCCTGGCCAGATCCAGTGCCGAAGCTGCAGCTTCCTTCGGTATCGGTTCCCCGAAAAAAACCACATCGGGTTTCAGGATGCTTCCACAGGTACAGCGGGGTGGTAGGCCTTCACCCAGCTTTTCCTCGGAATAGAACGTTTCCCGGCAATCGAGGCAGGCCAGTTTTCTCGCATTTCCGTGATATTCTATGACTTCGCAACTCCCCGCCATCTGGTGAAGCCCGTCGATATTCTGGGTTATGACACGGCTGACGTTACCCATCTTTTCTAACTCTGCCAGGGCAAAGTGGGCGGGAGTGGGCTTTGCTTCGAAAAGGACAGACATCATATCCCCGAGCATGTTCCAGACTTTTTCGGGATTCATCCTGAAAGCCGCAATGTGGGCAAACTCGGCAGGGTCATATTTCTCCCAGAGCCCCTGATGGCCGCGAAAAGCGGGTATACCGGATTCGACGGAAATTCCCGCTCCGGTGAGCACGGCGCAATTCGACGATTTCCCGATCATGGAAGCCGCTGTCGAGATGGTGTCTTTCATGCCCTGTTTCTCTGCCCCGTTTTTGTGATTACGCTTTCAGGAAGCTTCCGAGCTTGAGGGCAAGGCCCATGTTTCCCGCAACCTTGAGCTTCCCCATCATGAATGCCATCTGGGGAGCGAGGCTGCCCGATATGAGCCCCAGGAAATCGGTATCGGCCATCGTGATTACCGAGTCGGGGTTTTCGGCGCCTCCCTCGTTCACCGTTACCCGGCCATCATCGATCGTGACATACCACCTTCCCCCACCCTCGCCGTCTATATTGAACTGGTACACGCACTGCATCCCGCTAATTTTACCCGGGTCGGCCATCAACCTCTCCGGCAGTGAGTCGAAAAATTCTTTTACCGTAGTTTCAGCCATGGCGGCCTCCTTAAAATGAATGAATACTCATTTATTTTTTACCACAGAGAGAAGGTCACTTCAAATAATATTGTTTGAATATGTGGTGACCTCTGGGCATAATCCTAACAGGAGGGACAGGTGAAAATTATCGGGCTCACAGGTGGAATCGGAACGGGGAAATCACTTGTTGCGGACATATTCAGGAAAGCGGGCGTACCCGTTCTCGATGCCGACAGGGTTACGCGCGACGTCTACCTCCCCGGAACCGATGCACACGAAAAGATAAGGAGGGTTTTCGGCCAGGCAGTTCTCAGAGAAGACGGCACCGTAAACCGGCAGGCGCTGGGGGACCTGGTATTCAAGGACCCCGGTAAAATGAAGCTGCTCGAGGAGATCACGCATCCGGAGATCCAAAAGAGGATGGGCGAATTTGTCCGTGCATGCGCAGAGGGGAAAAAGCCCTTCTGCGTCATCGAGGCGGCCCTGATCTTTGAAAAAGAACGGGGGAGCCTTTTTGATATCATCATCACCGTTTCGGCAAGCAGGGTCGATCAGACAGAGCGGCTCAAAAAGAGGGACGGACTGCCGGAAGAGGAGATCGCGAGCCGAATAGATGCTCAACTATCCATCGCCGAGAAGGAAAAGAGGGCGGATTTCGTCGTCGACAACTCCGGCTCGATCGAGGAAACGAGAAGGCAGGTTTTGAAGATCATCGATGACCTCATGAAAACCTGAATGGCCATCAGTTGCGTTTGAGGAGGATTTGGGACACCAGGACGGGAAGGCTTTCCCCACCATCACCATATCCTTCGAAGCCGACAACAACTCTCTTCAGCTTTCCCTCCATCTCTTCACCGAATGCGAGCTTATAGTCGTAATCGAGGCTTCTGGTCACGTGAATGACCCTGTCCACGTCCCGGTCATCCCCGATCGATATGATCGCACTCCCCGGGTAAGGATTTACGATGCTCTCTTTCGGCAGCCTGTTTCCGAAAGCATAGATGATGTTCTGACGGTTCCGAATCTTCTCGGACTTCACGGATTTGTACCAGAGGGAAAGCTTTTTCTTCAGGGAAAGCCCCTCCGGCGCGGTATCAAAGATCATCTGGAGGAAAAAGGGATACTTCGCCTCGCCCAGATCGTAATCCCTGCCCTCTTTGTTGATGCCCCGGACCTTCACCGAAAAATGTACCGCCCTGCCCCTGGCATCTATGTCTGTATCTCTCAGGATATAGAGCTCCTCTTTCTTGCCGAGTTCGACTGCGATCTCCACCCACTGTTCTGTCCGACCGGTTGGATGACGCTTTGCGGCTCTTGCGGGCCCCTTTACCTCCAGATCCCCCTTTTTCATATCGGCGTAAGAGAACAGGGTGATATCGCCACCCTCACCCGAGTATAGTTCCGGTCGGAAAAAGACAATGGCGAATATGGCGATGAGGATGACGTATAGCGAAAGGGAAAATCTATTCGCTTTATTCAAAGAATTTTTCCTGCACATCTATATTTCTCTCGCTCAATCTGTTTTCGAAATGATTCACGCACTCTTTTATCGTATCAAGGTCTTTGCCCCTGATAACGATTCTCGCCCTGTAGCCGGAATCAACGGTAGGATAGGACCCTACGGAAAGAGAGCTGTATTTTTTCACCACCTCCCTCATTATATCCGAGTATGACGATTCCCCCGCCTTGAGATAGAAGACGGCTCTTCTCACGGCAACATCCCTGAAATACTTTTTTGCAAAGGGAAACATCGTCTTTACCATGCTGGGAATACCGGGAAACACCATCACCTTTCCAATGACGAATCCCGGGGCACCTGAGACCGGGTTGGGAATAAGCAGCGAGCCTTCGGGAACCCTGGCCATCCTGAGACGCTCCCCGTGCACTTTTCCCCCGTAATATTCTTCGAGTATCTTCTCGGCATCCGGGTCTGTGACCAGAGGGATGCCGAGAGTCTCGGACACCGCCTCGCGGGTGACGTCATCGGGCGTTGGCCCGATTCCCCCCGTGAGGATAACGTAATCCACCTCATCTATGACCGTTCGGATAAACCTCGTAATGGCGGCCACATTATCGGGGATGACCGCGGCAATCAGCATCTCCACACCGATTTTATTGAGCTCTTCGATGAAAAAGCCCGTGTTCAGATCCGACACTTCACCTTTCAGCACCTCGTCGGCAATAACAAAAAGCGCTATTCGCTGAAAATGACCGGACATTTATCGTTTACATCCATTACCTTTTTTACTATGTAATACTATCATTACGAAGATAAGGATATGTCAATGGGAAAGCAAGAGCAAAAGTTGTCCTACGCCAGAGCGGGCGTTCACATAGCCGAATCTGACAGGCTCTTGAGAAAAATAAGCCCTCATCTCAAAAAAACCCATTCCCGGGAGACTATCGGGGATATCGGCGGCTTCTCGGCATTTTACCGGCCCGACCTCAGTCGATACGACAGTCCCGTTTTCCTCGCGGCAACCGATGGTGTGGGAACGAAATTAAAAGTCGCCGTCGCCGCGGGAAAAGTGGACACCATAGGGATCGACCTGGTCGCCATGTGCGTCAACGATATCGTTGTCCACGGTGGAAAACCCCTCTTCTTTCTGGATTACTTCGCGACGGGCAGGCTCGACGCAAACGTGGCATCACGCGTAATCCGGGGGATTGCGAAGGGGTGCATCGAGGCAGGGTGTGCCCTCATCGGGGGGGAGACGGCGGAAATGCCCTCGATGTACGGGGACAAAGACTTCGACATAGCCGGGTTTTGCGTGGGAATCGCGGAAAAAAAGGCTCTAATCACGGGAAAACAGATATCCGGGGGGGACGCGATCTTCGGAATCCCCTCGAGCGGTTTTCACAGCAACGGGTTTTCCCTGATACGGAAGGTGCTCTTTGAAAAGAACAAGTTGAGCATCCACGACAGATACCCGGGCACGAGGAAAGCGGTATGGAAAGTTCTCCTGGAGCCGACGAGGATATACGTCCGCGACGTGCTGCAGCTGTTGGAACGGGTGCCCGTCAGGGGCATGGCGCATATCACGGGGGGTGGCTTTTACGAAAACATCCGGAGGATACTCCCAGACGGGCTCACGGCGGAGATTGAGGCAGAAAACTGGCAGATCCCGCAGATATTCTCTGAGATCGAATCCATGGGGAACATCGAGAGGAAAGAAATGTTCGGCACCTTCAACATGGGGATCGGCCTGGTTCTTGTCCTGGGTAAGCGGCGAAGAAAAGACGCACGGGAAGCACTGAAAAACCTCGGTATCCCGTTCCATGAAATCGGGACGGTGAAAACGAGCAGGAGCAAAAAACCAAAAGTCGAGGTTGTTTTCTGATGGGATGAAGAAACACAAGATCGTCGTTCTGATATCGGGTGGTGGGACAAACCTCCAGTCGATCATTGACGCCTGCGAGAACGGTCAGATTCCCTGCAAAATTGCCCTGGTGATAAGCAACAGGGAGGGAGTGCACGGTCTCACCCGGGCCAGGAACCACGACATACCAACCGCTTTCGTTGACCACAGGAAGTTTCCCTCAAGGGAGGACTTTGAGAGAGAATTGATCAGGCGGATCAGGAAAACGGGGGCCGAGCTGATTTGCCTGGCCGGATTCATGAGGGTCCTGACGCCCCTTTTCGTCAACGAGTTCAAAAACAGGATCATCAACATACATCCCGCCCTCCTGCCCTCATTCCCGGGGATAGGGGGGAACAGGCAGGCCATCGATTACGGAGTAAAGTTTTCCGGCGCCACGGTACATTTCGTAGGCGAGGGCACCGACACGGGCCCGGTGATAATACAGGCCGTCGTTCCCGTATACGACGACGACACGGAGGAAACTCTCGCCAGAAGAACCCTTGCCCAGGAGCACAGGATCTACCCCCTGGCTATAAAGTATTTCTTCGAGGGGCGCCTCGAGATACGGGGGCGAAAAGTGATTCTCAAGGATGGGGCGAGGATCGAGGAGTTTGCCAGCATAAACCCTTATGAGCCGTGAATCTTTCTGCCCGTCGAGCATCGGATGCGCGCCAGCATCCCTTCCTGCCCCGGCGATTCCGTATGCGATTTTGGGCTTGTAACTTCACCGGCTTTGTGTTTTAATTTCCTTTCTATTTTTCCCAGTGGAGGAGAGCATGGCCAAGTGTGACATATGTGGGAAGAAGCCGATGTCGGGTAACAACGTATCCCATGCAAACAACAAGACAAAGAGGGTATTCAGGCCAAACGTAAAAAAACTCCACGTGCGTGTCGGGGGCTCCGTCAAAAGGGTAAACATCTGCACACGCTGCCTCAGATCAGGTCACGTTGAGAAGGTCATATAGAGATCCGGCAGCAAACGGATCACCTATTTTTCCCCCGCGTTTCGAGGAAGGCTCCCCACAGCGTCTATCTCAATGAGGGCACCTGCTGGAAGTGAAGCTACTTGAACCGTCGCCCGGGCGGGCATAACATCGAGGAAATACTTTTCATATACGCGGTTCATCTCGGCAAACTCCCCCAGGTCAACCATGTAGACGGTGGTTTTGACGACATCGGCGAGTGACCCGCCGGCAGCTTCGATGATCGCCCTGATATTCTCGATCACCCTTTCTGTCTGGCTGGACACGTCATCGCCGGTAAGAGCTCCCGTTTCCGGGTCGAGAGCGATCTGTCCCGAAAGAAAGATCAGATCGCCGCTGACCACGGCCTGTGAATAAGGCCCGATTGCCTTCGGAGCGTTGCGGGTGTAAACAGTCCTGCGCACCATCATCCTCCATCTCTGTTCAATGCTTGACCCTGACAACGCTGATTACGTTGTTGATCTTGTTAATCGATTTGATAACCCGGGTGAGATGGCTTACGTCTTTGACCGCTATTTCGAAATCGCAGACGGCCCTCTCGTCTTTCGTGGTAACAACCATCGCCCGCCGGATATCGACATCCATCGCCGTAATCGCCTTCGATATGTCGGCCAGGAGCCCCGGCTTATCCACGCAGACGACCTTGATTTTCCCCGGCCGCGTTGCACTCGATCCCGCGTCCCAGGCTACCTCGACCCTCCTGGCCGGGTCGGACTCGAATATCTTCAGGCAATCGGCCTCGTGAATCGTAATGCCCCTGCCCCGCGTAACGAATCCCGTGATGGGGTCACCGGGCAGCGGGTTGCAGCACTTTGCAAATCTTATCAGCACATCGTCGATTCCCTTGACGACTATCGGCTGGTAATCCTTTCCCGAAACCTTCTTGATAATCTCTCCCACTTTCAAAGGTTTCCTGGGTGCCGCCTTTTCCTGTTCGCCGGGGAAGAGGTGCTTCAGCATGAGGGAAATTTGAAACTTGCCATAGCCCACCGATGCAAAATAATCATCGGCTGTTTTGAAACGATGCTCCGAGAGAAACGTTGCGAATTCCTCTCGCTTTTGCAGTTTCCCGAGTGTCATCCCGTGCTTCCTGACCGCCTTCTCGACGAGGTGCCTTCCCACTTCGATCGACTTCTGGCTTTCCTGGGATCTGACGTAGGCCCTTATCCTGGAAATGGCCTTGTTCGTTTTCGCTATCTTCAGCCAGTCTTTGGATGGGTGGTGGTTCGGATTCGTTATGATTTCGACCATGTCTCCGTTTCTCAGCTCGTATTTCAGTGCCACCATCCTCCCGTTTACCTTTGCCCCCACGCAGCGGTTTCCCACCTCCGTGTGGATCGAATACGCGAAATCAATCGGGCAGGCCCCCCGGGGCAGCTCGATAACATCTCCTTTGGGGGTAAAAACGAGCACCTCGTCGGGAAAGAGCTCCCCCTTTACCCCGTTGATGAACTCCGCAGAATCCTTGACCTCTCTCTGGAATTCGACGATGTGCCGCAGCCAGTTGAAGGATTTCTCATCCCGGACGTCGGTTTCCCCTGCTTCCTTGTACAACCAGTGCGCCGCCACACCGAATTCGGCTATTTTGTGCATCTCTTCCGTTCTTATCTGGACCTCCATCATCTCGGCATCGGGTCCTATCACCGTGGTGTGAAGAGACTGGTAACGGTTTGCCTTCGGCATCGCTATGTAGTCCTTGAACCTTCCCGGAACCGGTTTCCATGCGCTGTGAACGACCCCGAGCGATTCGTAGCACTCCTTGATCGTTCCCACGATTATCCTGAAGGCAACGATGTCATATATATGGTCAAAATCGATGTTTTGCCCTTCCATTTTCTTGAATATGCTGTAGAGACTCTTTACCCTCCCTGAAATATCGGCCTCCACACCGAACTCAGAGAGATTCCCCTTGAATATGGCTATGACACTTTCGATATACTTCTCCCGCAGGCTCACCTTTTCTTCGAGCTTGTTCCGCAAATCCTCGAAACGTTCCGGGAAAAGGTATTTCAGGCAGAGGTCTTCGAGCTCGTCCTTCATGCCGCCCAAACCAAGCCTGTTTGCAATAGGAGCGTAAATGTCGAGTGTCTCTTTCGAAATATGATACTGCTTGTCCGGCGAGAGGTGGCTGAGTGTCCTCATGTTATGGAGTCGATCGGCGAGTTTGATGAGGATAACCCTGGGGTCGCGGGCTATCGCGACGATCATTTTCCTGAAACTCTCTGCTTTCTGCCTGGCTACGTCAACGACCGTTACTTTGCTCAGCTTTGAAACCCCGTCAACGAGGAAAGCAACCTGATCGCCAAAGTGCTCCCTGATCTCATCGATATCGACATGAGTGTCTTCCACCACATCGTGGAGAAATCCCGTCGCGATAGTCTCATCGTCAAGCCCGAGGCCTGCCAGTATCCCCGCAACCTCCAGGGGATGAACGAGGTAGGGCTCTCCCGACTTTCTGATCTGTCCGTGATGTATTTTTGCTGAAAATACGTACGCTTTATGTATCAGGTCCAGATCGGAATCTGGATTGTAGGAAAGGACTTTATCAACGATATCCGTAAGACGGATCATACTTTATCAGGCAATCCAGGCAGGAAAAAGTCTATTCAGCCTTTTTTTCCACCTCTCCTTCCGCAATCTCCCGCAGAGCCACAACGACGGGTTTTTCCTTTTTATCCCCGGTCTCGATGAGGGGTTTCTCGCCGGAAATAATGCCCTTTGCCCTTTTAGACGCGAGAATTGCCAGTTCAAAGTGGCACGGGACTTTTTCCAGGCAATCTTCGACGGTCACTCTTGCCATTGACTACCTCCTGAATTGCAAAACTAATTTTTCTAGAAACTCCCTGTTCCTGTCAACCCTTAAGTTCTGGCTCTCAATGATTAGAATAACATCTTTTATGGCTTTTTCAAGGTCCCTGTTGATTACAAAATAGTCATAATCTTTCAAGATGACGAGCTCCCGCATCGCTTCACGGACTCTCTCCTCTATCTCCCGCTCGGCTTCTCTCTTCCTCCCCCGCAACCTCTCGTAGAGAGTTTCCCTGTCGGGAGGAAAAAGTGCTATGAGAACCGCTTCGGGCATTGCCTCTTTGACGTTCATCCCCCCCTGGACATCTATTTCGAGCAAAAAGTCTGTCCCCGAACCCAGGCATTCCTCCACCGCCTTCCTGGATGTGCCGTACCGATAACCGTAAATATTGGCCCATTCCAGGAAATCTCTTGCCTGGACCATTTCCGCGAAGGTTTTTTCATCGACGAAATGGTAATCTACCCCGTCCTTTTCTCCTTCTTTCATCGGCCGCGTCGTATAGGATATCGAAAGAATTAAGTTTTCTACTCTCTTCGCAAGGTTCCGGCAAACAGTCGTTTTTCCCGTCCCCGAAGGCGCCGACAGGACGAATAGGTTGCCCTTCTTCATAAAAACTCCTCACTCTACGTTCTGAACCTGTTCCCTCATCTTCTCTATCTGTGCCTTTGCCTCTATGACGAGTGCAGGGATCTTTGTACTCTGCGATTTGGAGCTGATCGTATTGAACTCCCTGTTCAGCTCCTGGATGATAAAGTCGAGTTTCCTGCCCACCCCGGATGTCTTCGAACTGAGGTTTTCCTGAAACTGGAGGAGATGAGACCCGATCCGCTTGACTTCCTCAGAGATATCGAGCCTGTCTGCGAGGATGGCGATCTCGAGGGAAAGCCTCTCGTGAAAACTTTCGGCAGTTGCCTCACCTTCCTCCATGAACTCTCTTATTCGCTCCTTCAGCTTTTCGCCCATAACCTTCTTGTCCCCTTCCGAGTGTCGCTCTATTTTTTTGTTGAGAGACGAAAGGGTTCTCGTGGCGCTCCGTAAATGCTTCTCGATCGATTTCCCCTCTTTTCCCCTCATCCGGCACACGCCGTCCATCGCCTCGCCAGCTGCAGACAGGACAAGTTCGGTGACCGGGTCCTCCCCGGGCTCTATCTCCTCAACGGATACTATCCCGTTTATGGACATTGCCTTCTCCACCCCGAGAGATCCGGCAAGCCCGAACGTATCGCGCAGCTCTCTTTCCACTTCGAGGTATCCGGCGAGCAGTGATTCGTTGACGGTTAACTTTTTCGTCCTCTCCCTCCCGTCTTTTACCGTCACCGTCACATCAGCTTTTCCCCTGCTTATGCGCGAGCGCACCACATCCCGTATCAGGGGCTCCATGAAGTAATAGCTCGAGGCAAGCCGAACGCCCACTTCCAGGTACCGGTGGTTCAACGTTCTCACCTCAACGGTCACAAGAATATCACCAGATGACCTGGTGCTCCTACCGAAACCCGTCATACTCATTACCATATCGCATTCCCTTCTCTATAGTTTGTTGATACAGGGTTTCCCGCACAGAAAGAAAAAAGTCCTTCACCCCCTCGTCCCTGTAATCGGGATAGGTCCACGGCAACTCCCTGAACTTCCCCTTCATGTAATAGAGGGTTACCTCACCGTACACTCCTTTGCCGATGTAGATCCGGTGATAGTAATTTTTAAAGGTGGCCAGAACAAGGTTTTCCAGTGATACGATGCCTGGGTCGATGTTCACAGACCTCCGGCCACCTTGAGAATGTTCCTTTTCAAGCTCGTAGCTTGTCAGTTTCGCATCAACCAAAAGTCCCCTTCTGTGCAGACCGTTGCACACGACAAACATCCTCTCGAGCCCCCTTCCCATTTCTTCGGTGTAGTAACCGGTCTGGTCGAAGGAAAATCTTTTTGACCGTGTCTCTATGATTCCCAGTTTTTCAGCGATCCCGTCCAGGATAGCGTCGATATCGGCACGGGGTGAAAAAATCAGGCCTGTTATCAATTTGCAGGGTAGAGGATTCCTCGGGAAACTCACCCTCGCCTCCGCACCGGCTAGCTCAAATTCCCGGCGTCATACCTCTTGATTGCCTTTATCAGCTTCTCTCTGGTAATCGGAGAGGTTCCAACCTCGCCCACGACAACTGCTGCAGCAATGTTGGCAACCAGGGCCGAATCCTCATATCCGCCCCCCGCTGAAAGGATTGCCGAAAATACGCTGACAACCGTGTCTCCTGCGCCGGTTACATCGTACACTTCCCGGGCAATGGCCGGAATATAGAGGGGCTTCTTTCCTCTTTTCTGTATCAGGGTCATTCCCTCCGCGCCCCGCGAGATGAGAACGGCTGAGGCCGCCGTTTTGCTCATTATCCTCTTTCCGGCCCTTATGAGGTCTGCTTCATTCAGCACGTCGATCCCGGCAAAGAATTCTGCCTCTTTCCTGTTCGGCTTGATTACCGTGCATCCCCGGTAAAAAGCCACATTCCTCTTCTTCGGGTCCACGACGACATTTTTTCCCTTCTCCCTGGAACGCTCGATCAGGGCGCCGAATACCTCCTCGCTGACAGCACCCTTGTTGTAATCCGACACTATCACAAAATCCACTTCCGGGATACATTTCTCGAGCTTGCGAATGAGCTCTTTTTTTACGCCTCCCGGGAGGTCGAAAGAGTTCTCCCTGTCCATCCTGACCATCTGCTGGCTGTGGGCAACAACCCGGGTTTTTACCACGGTCCTCAGGTTCTTGACTGAGCATATCGCCGTCTGGTCAATTCCGTTTTTCTTCAAGATCTTCTTTATGACCCCCCCGTGGTAATCCTCACCTACCGTCCCCGCAAGAACGGCTTCCATGCCCAGCATTTTTACATTCAACGCCACGTTGCCGGCCCCACCCGCGGTTCGTGTTTCCCGCTCGATCTTTACCACAGGTACGGGGGCCTCCGGGGAAATGCGGTCAACCAGTCCCCAGACGTACTCGTCGAGCATGATGTCACCGAGGATCAATGCTTTCTTCCCCTGGAACCTTTCTACGTATTCGTAAAGCTTACCCTTGTCCATCTTCCTCCTCCACGAGGGGATGCGCCTCATCGACGAGCATCACGGGGATGCCTTCAATCACGGGATATTTCAGCTTGCAGTCTCTGCAGACGAGAAACTCTTCTCCTGCAGAAGGGGTAACGTCACCCTTGCAGGCGGGACATGCAAGAAAGCGGAGCAGTTTTTCATCCATCTCTTCTTCCCCTGCCTATCTTTTTCAGTTCTCCCGTGAGGGTTCCTACTTTGATCTTCGCATGGACCAGCAGCGGAATGTTTGTCCCGTCGTTTATGAGCCAGGCCGTCACCTCCCTGTCCCCCATCACCTTCCCCTCATATTTCACGACCGGCTTTATCTCCAGCGTGTCGAAAACGCCTATTTCGGTTTGCACCTTGCGGTTTCCCAGCAGCTTCACATCGATCGTATAAACCTTCCTCCCCCCGTAGACGTTGATGTTTTCCGGCTCCTCCGTGAGCTCCCGGGTCCTTAAGAAATAGGCCACCGTAATGGGCTCGAATATCTGCGGAACTGCGACAAACTCCTTGATCTTCTTTCCCTCGAGATCGAAGTGTTCGAGTATACCCTTTTCCTGGTCATAATACACTATCTTCTCCACGATCCTGTCAGATTCCTTCTGGTTCACGATAACTTTATAGGGAAGGAGGCTCTCTGCGTCGACGAAATAATCAAACTCATCGATAATCTGCTTGAATACCTTAACGAGGCCCGTTGTCCACAGCTTCGCGTGAATGCGATAAAAAAGCCTGTCTCCCTCCCTCTCCTCGCCAAGATATGAGAACTCCGCGTATCCCGCCTTTATGCCGNNNNCCCGAAAGAAACGGGTCGTCGTCGAGAAGCCCCGCCACCGCAAAGGAAGTCAGGCCAAGAACCAAAGCTGTTATCAAAATTATCTTTTTCGTCATGGCGCGCCACAGAGCCTTTCTGTCATGATTGAAACCGCCTCGTCAAAGTCTCTCGCAATAAAATCTGGAAACATATCCGGATCCGTTATCTTGTCTTTGTCTCCCCTTCCATATCCCGTCTCGACGAGAATCGTCCTGAACCCCTTTTTCTTGCCCACCATTATATCTATTGTCTTGTCACCCACAGTAAAAACTCTATCGGAAGGTGGCAGGCTTTTCAAAAATCCGAGCGCAGTCTCAAGCATCATGGTGCCTGGTTTTCTGCACGCGCAGCTTCCGCGGAGATCCTCGACGGTTCCTTCAACATGATGGGGACAATAAAACACCCCGTCGAATATCTCCATAAACGGATCGAACATCTCCTCGAACCTTCTTTTTACCCGCAAAAATTCCTCCATCTTGATAATCCCCTTTGCAAGCCCTGCCTGATTGGAGATTATGAAGATCGCAAAGCCCGACTCTTTCAGCCCGGCGATCGATGAGACAGAATCCCCTATTTCCCTTATTTCGGCAGGATCGGACAGGTACCCGCTGTCCTCAATGAGGGTTCCGTCCCGATCTATGAAAGCGATCCCATCGGGCTCTTTCATCTTGATATTTACCCTAAATATCATAAATCGCCTCTTCGCCGGGGGGACGTGTCCTCCACCGCCTGTGTAACCAGAGCCAGTGATCAGGTCCTTTCGCTATTATCTCCTCGAATTTCGCATTTATGTTCTGCAGAGAGAGACGAACGAAGTCATCTCGATCTTCAGTATCGGGGTTGACGGGGGGATAAAACCTCACCGTATGGCGAAACTTATTCCGCGGGTCCCTGAAAGGAAAAACGGGAACCATTTTCGCCCCCGTGGCAAATGCTATTCTCGGGATAGCATCGAGGGTGCATGCGGGCAGGCCGAAAAAGTTCACGAAGATCCCCCTGTGCAAATGAGTATCCTGGTCCATGAGGACGCCGATTATTCTCCCCCCTTTTACTCTCCTGATTACCTCCCGCGCCGATTCGAACTTTACGATGACACTGTTGCCGAAGAGCTCCCGCTTTTTGTTTACATAGTCGTTAATGAAGCTTTCCCTCTGGGGCCTGACGATCACGTCTATGTTCGCTACCACCTTCCCGAAGGTTGAAGCCATGAGCTCCCAGTTGCCGTAATGAGCCGTAACGGCGAACACTCCCGTACCCTCCCCGTGGGGGCCGAGAATATTTTCCAATCCCTCGAAAATGACGTTCTCACGCAAATACTCATCGTCAAGATGACCGATTTTTATAACCTCTGCAGCCATCCTCGAGAGATTTTTGTAACTGTTCCTGATGATCATGTTTTTCTTTTCCTCTTCCATTTCGGGAAAAGCGATGTCAAGGTTGATCTTCGCGATCTTCCTGTGTTTCCCGTCGAAAAGACAGTACACCAACCCGAGGGTCTCAAAAAACGGCATGAGCAGAGACAGGGGTATCCTTTCGAGCAAAGATATCACCCTCCTGAAAAAAAGCGCGTTCATACTCCCTCCGCAGCCGCAAGGACCCTGCCCAGAAATTGCTCCTTTCCCCGCAAAAACTCCACATCGACTGAGATCGAGTGAATTTCTCCGAACCTCTCATAGGGGAGCTTGACGATATCCTTTTCCGATGTGAGCAGGGTTCTCCCGCGGGAGAGATGCCTGATCCTTTCCATTGTCCTCTCGGAATAATCGACGTGATCTGGAAGGGGGAGGAATCCGCCAACCACTATGCCGTGCTCCCGAGCCGTATCGAGAAGGCCGGAAAAATCCGCCACTCCCCCAAAAAGGAAATAGTCCACTCCCTTCCAATCTTGTGCTCCATTGCCCGCGTTGGTCGATACGCAGGAGACCCGGTAGCGCGTGTAGGCCCTTTCCACCTCACCGAGGTATCGCGAACCGGGAAAATCCAGATTTTGACACTCAAACGGGGCGGGTACCTTCGTGATCACGATGAAATCCGCGTGGCGCAGAGACAGGGGTGATTCCCTCATCATGAAGTGCTTTGCCCGAATGTCGAGCGCAGCCAGTTCACGGTAACGCAGCAAAACGGCATCGAAGGATTTGGCCAGGCGGAACTGCTGAAAACCATCATCCAGTAAAAAAAGGTCTACCTCTTCTTCACGTAACACTCGATCCATGCTTTCGTGCCTGCTCTCACCCACACACATCGTTATGCCGGGAACCCTCTTCTTCAGCAGGAACGGCTCGTCCCCCACCGCTTCCACCGACTCGGGTACCTCGCCCTGCCTGAAGAACCGGTAACCGGCGCCCTTGCGCTTGTATCCCCTCGTGAGCACACAGACCCTCTTTCCCCTATCGATCAGGTAGTTTGCCATACAGATCACGTGAGGGGTCTTCCCCGTGCCGCCGAAGCTGATGTTGCCAACGGACAGAACGGGATGGGAAGGAACAAATTTTTTAAACACTCCCCGTTCCGTCAACTCTCTCACGAGGGTGTTATAGAGAAACAGCATGTCCTACCATTTTTTTATTTTATTCTGCCCACCAGCTCAGAGGCCACCCGGATCCCGAGTCCCCGGTAATTTTCTACAAGATTCCGGCCGCGGCTGCCGATCGACCCCGCCATGTTTTCATCCTTCAGCAAGGCCAAGACTTTCTCGCGTAAAGCCCCCGGCCCCCCGGCAATGATGATGGCACTCTCAGCATCCATTTCTTCAACTATATCCTTAAAATTACTATAATAAATGCCTGTTATTACAGGTATACCATGAGAAGCCGGCTCGAGCACATTGTGGCCTCCAATTTCGACGAAGCTGCCTCCGACGATGACGATATCCGCAATGTCGTATATCCCCGAAAGCTCACCCAGCGTGTCCAAAATGACCAGGTCGATGTCAGCATCCCCGCTTGTCGAACCCTTATCCATCTCGCTTCTCCTGACGAAGCGAATGCCGCTCTCCGATACGATTTCCGCTACTTTATCAAATCGCTCCGGATGCCTCGGGGCGATGACCAGCAGGACGCGCCCGATCTCTTCCGACAGGGATTCGATGATGAGCCGTTCTTCCCCTTCATGGGTGCTGCCACAGACGATTATCTTCCTCCCCTGCGCCACATACCTGATCGCGTCCCGTAAGTTCCTCACGTGTTCTGTCTCGATATTCTCTATGTCATATTTGAGATTTTTCATGACATGGACCCTGTCCGGGCTCGCACCGATGCCGATGATTCTCTCGCGGCTGAGAGAGGACTGCATCAGAAAGAGATCGACCATTTCAAGGACCCTTTTGAAGAAAAACCTAAAACGCCGATACTTGGGAAACGACCTGTCCGATATCCTCCCGTTTACGATGGCCACGAAAGCTCCCGCATCCTTCGCGGCAGCGATAAGGTTGGGCCATATTTCCGTTTCCATGATAATGAGAAGGTTCGGCGATACATTCGTCACCGTTTTCGATATGACCGGGTATAGGTCGAAGGGCAAATAAAATACTCCATCCACCAGGCTACTTGCCTTCGATTGCGCCACGGAATGTCCTGTAACGGTGATGGTGGAAAGAAATATCTTCGCTCCGGGAGAAACCCTCTTCAGGCCCTTTACGAGGGGAATCGAAGCTAAGACTTCACCCACGCTGACGGCGTGGACCCAGATATTTTCCACCTCCCTGCCATCACGCTCCCCGTGGACACGTGGAATCCGCAAACGCAAAAAAAAATTTTTTCTGTGCTTGTCTTTCATCAAAAACAGCGGAAGGTAAAAAAGGGCGATGAGCGGCAGAAGGAGGAGCACAATAAAGTTATAGATAGAGAGCATGGTACCTTTTCTGACCCTGAGCAGGCTTGGTTCTATCCCCGCACGGTGGCCTTCTTATCTTTTCTCTTGAACTGTTTTTCATAAAAGTACTTGTACCTCGAGTCAAAACTCATGAGTCTGTCGTGGGTACCCTGTTCCGAAATCTCTCCCCCTTCAATTACGAGTATCAGGTCTGCATTTTTTATCGTCGACAGCCGGTGAGCGATGACAAATACCGTCCTGCCGCTCATGAGTCTCTCGAGGGCCTCCTGAACAACAGCCTCTGACTCGCTGTCGAGCGCCGATGTAGCCTCATCGAGGATGAGAATGGGGGAATCTCTCAAAAGGGCCCTTGCAATAGCGATCCTCTGCCGTTCCCCTCCCGACAGCCGCATGCCCATCTCCCCCACGGAAGTGGCGTAACCTTCGGGGAATTTAACGATGAAATCGTGTGCATTTGCCGCTTTTGCAGCATCGATGATTCTCTCCATCCCCGCATCGGGAGACCCGTAGGATATATTGTACTGAATCGTCTCGTTAAAGAGTATCGTATGCTGGCTTACGATCCCTATCTGGCCCCTCAGGGAGTCGATCGTCACATTCCGTATGTCCTCCCCATCGATAAGAATATTCCCTTTGCTCACATCGTAAAAGCGGGGGACGAGATCTACGAGGGTGGATTTTCCTGCCCCGCTTGAACCGATGATTGCAACGGTCTCCCCCCTTCTGATGTCGAGATTTGCTCCCTTTAAAACATATTCGCTATCGGAGTTGTATCTGAAGTGCACATCCTCGAAAACGATATTCTTTTGAAAGAGGGGGAGAGGCTTCGCGCCCGGGTCTTCCTTGACCTCCGGGGTCGAGTCGAGAAGCTCGAAAACCCTCGTGGCGCCTGCGAAACCCTGTTGAATGATGTTGTTCACCCTGCTCAGCCTCTTTACCGGTTCGTAGAGCATAAAGAGGGCGGTGATAAACGAAAAGAAGTTCCCCGGCGTGCTCACCCCGTTGATGACGCTCATTCCGCCATAAAGGATAACCGCAGCTGCGCCGAACCCCGCAAAAATCTCCGAAATCGGTGATGAAAGCGCCTGGACCTTGAAAAGCTTCATGGTCTGGCGAAAGAGATTCTCGTTTTCCTGCTTAAATTGCTCTATCTCAAAATTTTCCGTCCCGAAGGCCTTGATCAGTTTTGCGCCCGATATCGTCTCCTGCAGCTTGCTGCTGAGCGTTCCGAGAATCTGCTGGGATCTTCCGGAAGTCTGGCGCATCTTTTTGCTGAACTTCAGTATCGGGAGAAAAGCAAGGGGAAAAAGTACCATGGCAACGACGGCGAGTTTGGAATCCCGGTAAAATATGACCCCGATCAGAAAAATTACTGCAAAAAAGTCCTTGATTATCCCGGTAAGGGCGTTTGAAACGGCATTTTGCATCAGGCTTACGTCGTTTGTAATTCTCGCCATTAAAACGCCCGTGGGATTGTTGATGAAAAAGGAGAGGGACAGCGTTTGGAGATGGGAATAGAGCAAGTCTCGGATGTCCCTGATAACTCTCTGCCCCACCCAGGCCATGAGGTATGCCTGGGCGAAATCAAAAAATCCTTTCAGGAGAAAAATGACCGCAACAAGCAAGGGCATAAGGAAGAGTTTGGAGGCGTCCTTGTTGATGAAGATATCGTCGAGCACGGGCTTGACGAGAAAGGCAATTACCCCTGAAAAAGCAGAGACGACGACCATGCAAAGCGTGGCGGCAACCAGCCTGCCATAATAGGGCCTGACGAATGTGAGAATCCTTCTGTAGAGCTGTAAGAGTTCTTTTATCATTTCAGCTCCTTCTCCACGAGGTCCGCCACCCTTTTCGATGGTCCATCCCCGCAAAGGGTGACCATGAGCTCCCTGCTCTTCTCCCTGACCCTTTCCACGAGAGACGCATCGCCGAGAAAAGCGTCAATCCCGTCGGCTATGTTCAACGGGGTCGCATCGTTCTGGACGAATTCCGGAAAGATCTTCTCCCCCGTCACGATATTGGGAAGACCTATTCTGTCAATTTTAACGAGCATTTTCCCTATAATATATGTCAGCGGGGAAACCTTGTAAATTATTACTGTCGGCACGCCGAATATCGCCAGCTCGAGAGTAACCGTCCCGGATGATGCAATCGCAAGGTCAATTTCATGAAAAATCTCGTAATTTTTCTTTTCACGTATGACTACATCCTGGCGGAAGTCGCCGACTATCCTCTCGATATTACGGCGAAGGGAGCTGTTTGCCAGAGGGAGAAAGAAGCCGATGTCACCGTGCCTGTCTTTCAGGATAGCCGCTGCTTCCATCTGCAGGGGGAGCATGCGTTCCACCTCAGCCTCCCTGCTTCCGGGGAAGATGCCGACTCGAATCCTCCCCCCTTCCTTCGCTTCCGCAGATTCAGTCCTCTCGGTGTTCACCCCCTCATCCCGTAATATCTCGAGAAGGGGATGCCCGTAGTATTGAACATCCAACCGGTGGCCTCGGAAGAAATCTACCTCGAAGGGGAAAGGCACGATGACATGGGTCGATATGGCTTTCAGAATCTTCGCCCTTCCTTCCCGCCAGGCCCAGAGCTGGGGGGGAACGTAGTAAATTACGGGGATGCCATGTTTTTTTGCATATTTACCCACTATGAAGTTGAAATCGGGGAAGTCTATGAGGACCAGGCATTGCACTTCACCCCTCCTTATCAGGCCCTTGACCTCCTTGAGCAAAGCCGTTATGCGGGGGAGCCTGCCGGCAACCTCGACGAGCCCGACAACGGAAATTGCCGAGTAGTGAGATATCAGCCGGGCTCCCTCTCTCTCCATATGGTCACCGCCGATTGCCCATATTTCTCTTTCGGGGGAGATGCTTTTCAGCTCGCGTATCAACCGGGAGCCGTAATTGTCTCCCGAGGCCTCTCCGGCGATTACGAGAACCCTCTTTTCCTTTTTCTCTGCGCTTGCCTGCACGGATTGCTCAGATCTTATCGATTATTTTATAGGCGGCCTTGAGGGCTTCCAGCCCCTCATATCCCGAAACCCGGGGTCTCTTTCCCGACCGGACAGATGAGATATACTCCCCTATTTCCTCAAGGAGTGGATCGCCCTGTTCCGTCTCGAGCAACTCACCCGTCAACTCTCTTCCCGTCCCGTCAGGAGAGGGAATCATCCTTACAACTTTGATGTTTCTGTTGATAAAATCTATCGAGAAGTAGCCATCCTCCTGAAATATTCTTATTTTTCGCGCCCGGTTCATGGAAACCCGGGAAGCGGTAATGTTCGCCACACAACCCGTCTTGAAAAGGACCCGGGCATTTGCGATGTCCACCTTGTCAGACATAACCGGGACCCCGATGGCATTCACCCTGACGATGGTGCTGTTGACGAAATAGAGGATGAGATCGATATCGTGAATCATGAGATCCAGAACGACATCGATATCGGTGCTCCTGTCGGTAAAGGGTGAAATTCTCTCTGCCTCGATGAAGCCCGGTTTTTTTACATATCTGGAAATTTTTTTCAATGCAGGGTTAAAGCGCTCGAGATGTCCTACCTGAAGTATCACGTTTCTCTTTTCTGCCAGTTCGATCAGCCGCTCGGCCTGCCACACCTTCTCCGTTATGGGCTTTTCGACCAGAATGTGCTTCCCGAGCCCTAGGCAGAATCGTGAAATCTCATAGTGCCTCGCCGTGGGAACGGCAATTGAAAGGGCATCGACTATCCGGGCCAGCTTCCGGTAATCGCGAAAAAAGGCAACGCCCGCGTCTCTGGCCACCGCAATGCCCTTCTTTTCGTCGATATCACATACGCCAGCGAGCTCGACCCCGTCGAGTTCTGCGTACTTTTGTGCATGAAAAGTCCCGAGATGCCCGGTACCTATGACTCCGACCCGAATCACAACCGCTTCACACCCCTCTTCGTGCCTTTGAAAAATTCCGCCATGTACATCACTTCCTCGGAATCTGAAAATTCTGTCTCAAATATCTCTATCAGTTTAGAAACCGTATATTCGACGCTGTTTACCAGCTTGACCGCTTTCCGTATCCTCTCTATCGTATCCTTTGAAAACCCCCTTCTCTTCAGACCAACCAGGTTGATGCCGAAGATGCTCCTTTTCTGACCCCTCGAAAGCGCCGCAGTGACAAAAGGCGGGATGTCTCTTCCCACTCCCGACAGGGCCCCCACGATTGCGTGCGCACCGATTCTGACAAATTGATGTATTCCCGTAAGCCCTCCGACCACCACGTAGTCATGAATTTCCACGTGCCCACCGAGGGTTGCCGCGTTTGCCAGAATAACCGAGTTCCCGAGTATGCAGTCGTGGGCGATATGGGAATAGGCCATGAGAAGATTGTTGTCTCCCACGACCGTTTTCCCTCCGCCTTCTGCAGTCCCTCTGTTTATGGTCACATACTCCCTGACGGTGTTTCCATCGCCGATGATGCAGGTTGTCGTCTCTCCGGCATATTTCAAATCCTGGGGATCCCCCCCGACAGCAGCATGCGAATAGATCCTGTTTTCTCTCCCGATGATGCAGTCCCTGTCGATCACGACGTGAGCGCCCAGTGACGTCCCCTCCCCGATGGTGCAGTTCGACCCAATCACGGCATACGGACCGATCGAGACACCTTCACCGATTGTGGCCGAGGGATCTATTATCGCCGTCTCATGTATCATCCCTTTTTCTCCTATCCGTCACGGCAGCGGTGAGATCCGCATGGGCTACGACGACTCCATCGACCAGAGCCTTCCCGCTCATTCTCCAGATAGGCCCTTTTCTCGCCGTAATCTCCAGTTCCAATCTCAACTGGTCACCGGGCACCACCGGCTTTTTGAACTTGCAGTTATCGATTCCGGCAAAGAGGACGAGCTTGTCCTGCGGAGACTCATCCTGATAGAGGTTGAGTACCACGCCGGTCTGTGCCATCGCCTCTACTATCAGCACCCCCGGCATAACCGCCATGTCGGGAAAATGGCCGACGAAAAAACCCTCATTCGCCGTTACATTCTTTATACCGACGATACGTTTCCCCTTTTCCAGTTCGATTATCCTGTCAACGAGCACAAAGGGAAACCGGTGGGGGATTATCTTCAAGATATCATCTATTTTCAGCATCTTTCCCTAGCCTCCCTTCTCGCTTTTTAGCTTCTCGAGTTCTTCCTCGAGCCTGTTGATTTTTTTCAGCATGTCGGGAATCTTTTCCATCGAGACAGCGGTGCGAAGCCATTTTTTATGCGGAAGAGCGGGTATCCCGGACCATCCCGTGCTCTTTTTTGCCGACAGGGACCAGGGAATACCCGATTTTGCGCCCACCATAATCCCCGAATCGATTTCCAGGTGGTCGGCCACACCCGTCTGACCGCCCAGCATGACCCAATCGCCGATTTTCACGCTTCCGGAAATGCCCGATTGGGAGGCAATTATGCAATCCTCTCCTATTTCCACATTGTGCCCTACCTGCACGAGATTATCCAGCTTCGTCCCTCTCTTTATCCTCGTTTCCCCCAGGGCTGCCCTGTCGACTGTCGCATTGCACCCGATCTCCACATCGTCTTCGATCACCACGTTCCCAATCTGCGGTATTTTCAGGTACCCGCCACCGTGGCGCGCAAAACCGAACCCATCCCCGCCGATAACCGCTCCGGCATGGATGATAACGTTTTTTCCAATCCTGCACCCATGATAGACCGTAACGGAGGGGTAAAGGATCGTGTTCTCCCCTACGTGGACACCCTCCCCGAGGTAAACACCCGGATAAATGACCGCGTTTTTGTCCACCGTCACGCCCCTTTCCACACAGCAGAATGGCATGACGGTGGCAAATTCAGAAATCATCGATTCTTCGTGAACTGCGGCCAGGGGGGAGATCGATGGTTCCCGACCCTTAGCAGGATAAAGTATCCACAGCGCCCTCGCAAAATCGTACGCGGGATTTTCAGAGAGTATGACCGCGATGTCCCCTCTGCCGGGGTCCTCCCGGGAAACAATGGCGCTTGCAGCGGTGGTGGAGAGCGCTTTTCTGAACTTGGCGCTCGCAAAAAACGTCAGGTCGCCCTTTCCGGCCTTTTCAATCGACGCAGCCCCTGTGATGACCGCACCCCCATCTCCGATTACTTTACACCCGAGCTTTCCGGCAAGATCACTCGCTCTTATTTTTGGCACTTTCATACTCCTTGTTGAGCGTTTCAATTATCGTGCTGGTTATGTCGAGTCCCTCATCTGCATACACAACCCCTCCGCTTCTGTCTACTACCAGATTGAACCCCTTCTCCTTTGCAAGGACATCGACGGTTGCCTTTATCTTTTTGAGGATCTCCTGGGTGTAGGCAGATTCCGTATCCCTCATCTCCTTCTCCGACTCTGCAACGACTTTCCTGAATTCAACCATCTCCTTTTCCATCTCTTCTTCCTTCTCCTTGATCTTCTCTTTCCCGAGAATAATTTTCTGATTCTCCAGGTCATCACGCATGGTTTTCAATTCTTCCTGCTTGTTGCTCAATCGTTTCTGTAACTCATCGTATCTGGTCTTCATCTTCTCCTTTGCTTCAGTGCCCTCTTTTGATTCGTTCAGCACTTTATTCACGTCGATAATCGCGATTTTAATCTCATCCGCATTGGATAGCGCGACGGAAGCAAAAAGCATCGCCGCAAGCATCAGCAGACATTTTTTCAACATAACAGCCTCCTTTTATTTATTATCAAAAGTTTGTCCCAATGGTAAACTCGACAACTCTGCTCGCCTCGTCGTCTTCCCTGTCCAGGTTGAAGCCCCATTCCAGTCTGAGGGGGCCCATGGGCGAGTACCACCGCAACCCGAATCCGGCCCCGTATCTGAGGTCTGAGAGGGAGGAGGGCCAGTCATCCTGCCTGAACGCGTTACCCGCATCGAAGAAGAGAATCAGTTTCAGCCCTATCTCCTCGTACAGGGGGACTATCAGTTCATTATTTATCACAATTTCCTTGTTCCCTCCAATCTCCTCTCCCGTGTTCTCATCTATTGGGGTTATCGACCTGGATTCAAATCCCCTTATCGAGTAGGGGCCCCCGAGAAAAAACCTTTCGAAGAGAGGCACCCGTCCGCCGACGGTGCTCACCGCGTGGCCCCACTCTGCGTTGAACGCATATATCGTTTTTCCGATAACGGGCCTGTAGTATTTCTGGTTGATAAAATATTTCACAAATTCAGACTCCCCCCCGAGGGGATCTCCGGCATATTCCACGCTGAGGCTCTGGACCATCCCCCTTGTGGGATTGATAAAGTTGTCGGTTGTGTTCCGGGTCAGGTCCCAGGTCACACTGTGCGTCTTCTGAGCGCCTTTCTCCGCCTCCTGCTGGAGAACCGAATTGGTTATAGTGGTGTCCACGTCTTCGATTCTCACCTGGTCCACCCTGAAGGTTAGCCCTGTGCTGATGTCCCGGCTTAAGGGATAGCCGAACCCGATTCTTCCTCCTTTCGCGTCGCGGGTGAATTCTGAGTATTCGACCGATGTGTTGTATCCGTTGAGCGTCAGGCTCCACTTCGAATCGAGAAAGTTGGGGTCCCTGAAATCCAGGGAGAATATGACCCTTCTCGAGCCAAACTGCGTGTTGAGGCCGAGTCTCCATCCCCTTCCGAAAAGGTTGTTTTCCGAGATCTGTACGACCCCGAAGAACTTGTCCAGGGAGCTGAATCCAAATCCTCCGCTCACTGTTCCCGTCGACGCCTCTTCCACCTCGACATCCACATCGACCTCTCGTTCTTTTGCCCCCTTCTTCGTTACGACCTTCACATCCTTGAAGTACCCCACCCTCATGAGATTTGCTTTCGATTGCTCGAGCCCCGTGGCGGAATACATCTCTCCATCTGCTATCGCCAGCCTCCGCCTTACGACTTTGTCGAGGGTCTTCGTGTTCCCCTTTACGTTGACGATACCGAACCGGTATTTCTTCCCTTTGTCCACTTCGTAGCGAATGTCCACGACAGGGTACTTCTTTTGCTTCACGTAATTCGGCTTGACCGTGGCGTCAGCATAGCCGATGTCCTGGAGTTTTCTTGAAATATCAAGGATGTCCTTTACCATTTTTTCCCTGCTGAACACCTTGAAGGTTTTCGTTCTCAGTGTCCGGGACAGCCCCTTCATTGTTTCCGGGAGATCGCCGGTTATTTCCACCTCGCCGACCCGGTATTGAATGCCCTCAAAGACCCTGATTATGAGCTTGATCCCCTTCTCTGTCTTCGATATTTCCGGCTTCTCTATCTTCACATCGAGAAACCCGCTGTCCAGATATTTCACTTCGAGGGCAATGAGGTCATTATCGAAGACGTCCTTTTTAAAGGTCCCCGACCCGGTAAGCCATGAGAAAAAACCCTTGCTCTTCGTCTCGATCGCCTTCTTCAACTCCTTGTCCGAGAAAAAGTTGTTGCCCCGAAAATCAACGGCGGCAATCTTCAGTTTCTCCCCTTCGACGATATCGAAATCTATCTCTATTCTGTTGCCTTCCCTCTCGACAATCTCAGTCGTAACCCTGACCTCGAAGTACCCGTTGTTGTTGTAGAGCGCGGCAATCTTCTCTTCGCTTTCCTTGACTTTTTCGTCCGAGAAGAAATCCTTCTCCTTTACCGTTACGACGCCCCGGATATCGTCGGTCGAAATCTCCTTGTTGCCCCGTATAGACACCCTGAACACCACCTGTTTCTCTCTGAGAATGTAGGAGAGCAAAACCCCCTCATCGGAAAAGTCGGCGTCGACCTTCACGTCTTCGAAGTATCCCGTTTGGAAGATATTTTTTATATCCTCCTGAAGGACCCGGTGGTCGAGGCCTGCCCCCACCCTGCTCTTTATCAGATTTCGCAGGGTTTTTTCCTGGACCTTCCTGTTTCCCTTGAACTGTATCTCCCGTATCCGTATTCCCTGGGAAGGTGAGAGAGAGGCGGTTAAAACGAGAGAAAGTGCACTTATCGCGGCAACGAATATTTTCCCTGCCCTCATGGTCAATTCTTACGGTCCCCCATAACTCTTCCGTCATCGATCTTAAGCTGCCTGTCAAAGTTCTCTATCAATTGCTCGTTATGGGTTACCATGATGAGCGTTGCCCCCTCGTTGGAAACCACCTCCTTGAGGAGGTCAATTACCATTTCCCCCGTCTTTTTATCGAGGTTGCCCGTAGGCTCATCTGCAAGGATAAGGTTCGGGCCGAGGGCGATCGCCCGTGAAATTGCCACCCGCTGTTGTTCGCCACCAGATAACTCACCAACCCTGTGGAGAAGCCTTTCCTTGAGGCCTACCCTTGTCAGGAAATGTGCGGCCTTTTCGTGCGCGTCCTTCCTTGAAAACCCGCCGATCATGAGAGGGAGCATGACATTTTCAACAGCGTTGAACTCAGGAAGCAGGTTGTATGATTGAAATACAAATCCGACGTTGTTCCTTCTGAAAAGGGCAAGTTCCGGGGGTGAGAGGGAAAAGACATCCAGGCCGTCGAAAAAAACTTCCCCCCCCGTGGGCTTATCGAGGGTGCCGATAATCTGCAGGAAGGTCGTTTTGCCCGCCCCCGAAACACCTACGATCCCGACTTTCTCGCTTCTTTCCACATCGATGCTGACGCCCTTTAATATCTGGAGCTCTGCCTTACCCTTTCTGAAGCGCTTTTCAAGGTTTCTCACGGAAAGAAGCGGGACTTTACTCATAGCGAAGGGCCTCGGCAGGGTCGATTTTGGATGCCTGTTTGGCCGGATAAATCGTCGCGACATAGCAAATGGTGATTGCACTTATGCCGATAACGATAAAGGTAAGGGGATCCATATTGACCGGCAGGGTGGAGATATAATAGACATCGCTTGGAAGATGAATGAACTGGTATTTGTCCAGGAGAAGGCAGCCGATATAGCCCAGAAGAAGCCCCAGCGCGGTTCCTACAAAGCCGATAATCAACCCCTCCATGGCAAAAATTTTTTTGATACTGTCCCTTTTTACCCCCATCGACATCAGCACCGCTATATCTCTCGTCTTTTCCATGACCACCATAATGAGTGTCGACACGATATTGAATGCCGCAACAAACACGATGAGGACGAGAATGATGAACATGACTGCTTTTTCAAGCTTCAAAGCGGAAAAAAGGTTACGGTTGGATCTCATCCAGTCTCTTGCAACGAAGGGAAAACCGAGTTTCTCCTGAATTTGTGCGGCTATGGAATCGGCCTTGTAAATGTCGTCAACCTTTACCTCAACCCCCGATACGGTATCACCTGAAAGCATCAATTTCTGGGCGTTTGCAAGGCTTATGAAGGAAAATCCCGTGTCGAAGTCAAACATTCCCGATTCGAAAGTGGCGGCAACCCTGAACTTGCCCACTTCCGGGATGGGGCCGAAGGGCGATATTCCCCCGGCGGGAACCATTACCTCCACAAAATCACCGGGAAACGTCCCTATAGCCTGCGATAGCTCCTTGCCCAGTATGATCGAGGGCACACCCTCATCGTCTTCGATATCCTCGATCTTTCCCCCCTTGATAAATTTGCCTATCCCCGTCGTTTCCTTTGCGCTCTTTACGTCCACGCCCCGCAAAATTGCTCCGCTGGCCCCGCTCCTTCCCGATATGAGCACCTGGGAATAGAGATATGGCGAAGCCGAAACGACCCCGCTCGTATCCTCGGCTCTGTTGACGACCTTTCCGTAATCGTCAAAATTACCCTTGAGGGAAAGTATGTTGAGGTGGGCCGTGGTGCCGAGTATCCGATTCCTCAGGTCCTGCTCGAAGCCGCTCATCACGGAAAGGACGACCACGAGCGCGAACACACCAAGGGCTACTCCCGCCATGGATATCACCGTTATGATCGATATAAAGGTCTGTCGCCTCTTTGCTCTCAGGTACCTGAGGCTTACGAATAATTCGAATGAGGACAACAGCTACCTCCCTTTCTCGGGCCGAAGCAGGGGAAACAGGATAACATCCCTTATGGAAGGCGAATCCGTAAGAATCATGGTGAGCCTGTCTATGCCTATTCCCTCGCCTGCGGCAGGTGGCATTCCATATTCGAGGGCCCTGACGAAGTCCTCATCCATCATGTGTGCCTCCTCATCTCCCCTCTCCCTCTCTCTGTTTTGCATCAGGAATCGCTCTTTCTGATCGAAGGGGTCGTTCAGCTCAGAGAAGGCATTGGCGATTTCTTTCCCACAGATGATCAGTTCAAACCGGTCCACCACCTCCGGATCATCGGCGTTTTTCCGTGAAAGGGGGGAAACTTCAAGGGGATATTCGTACACGAAAGTCGGTCCTCTCATCTTTTCCTCCGCGACCCCTTCGTACAGGTCTGCCAGAATCTTACCCGTGGGGGAATCCTCGTCAACGTTTCCCAGAAGCTTCCGGGCAAAACCGATGATCTTCTCCCTGCCATCGAGATCCCCGACCTCTGCCTCCGAATGCTGCACGATCGCCTCCCTCATGGTTATCCGCTCCCAGGGGGGGGTAAAATCGATCTCCTCCCCCTGATATTGAATCTTGAGACCCCCGCATATCTCCAGGACAAGGGAGGAAATCAGCTCCTCGGTAAGAAGCATGAGGTCTTCGAATGTGGCATAGGCCTGATAAAATTCGAGCATGGTAAACTCGGGATTGTGCTGTGTAGAGATGCCCTCGTTTCTGAAATTCCTGTTGATCTCGAAAACACGCTCGAACCCCCCCACGAGGAGCCGCTTGAGATACAGCTCGGGAGCAATCCTGAGGTAGAGGTCCAAGTCCAGGGCGTTGTGATGGGTGATGAATGGCTTCGCCGCAGCACCCCCGGGTATCAGCTGCATCATCGGGGTTTCTACCTCGACATACCCCCGGTCTGACAAAAAGCGCCTGATAAAGGTGACGATTTTCGTCCTTATTTCGAATCTTTCCCTCACCTCTCTGTTCACGATCAGGTCCAGGTATCGCTGCCGGTACCTCGTTTCAACATCGGTCAGGCCGTGCCACTTCTCGGGAAGGGGCCGGAGCGATTTTACCACGAGCCGGATGTCCTCTGCGCGAATCGTAAGCTCCTTGGTTTTTGTCAAAAAAAGCGTGCCTGTCGCCCAGAGGTAATCCCCGATGTCTACATAATCCTTGAAAAATGCAAACTTGTCTTTGAGGGTGTCCTCCTGGAGAAAGAGCTGGATGGTACCGCCTTTATCTTGAACCACCACGAAGGACGCCCTGCCGAATTTTCTGATAGCCATTATTCTTCCGGCGAGGGAAACAACCTCGCTTGACTCGCCCGGGTCCTTTTCTTTCATTGTTCCCCATCTCTTTGTTATATCCGCCGTTGTGTGGGTTACCGGAACGTCGTTGGGGTAGGGATCGATGCCCATTTCTCTCAGGGCATCAAGTTTCTTGATCCGCTGAAGGATTATCTCATTATAGTCATCCATCAATCGTCCTCTCCTCTCCCGGTTAATTGGCACTAGAAAGAAGATATGCTTTTATAAATGGATCAATCGCTCCGTCGAGGACGGCATCGACGTTGCCTTCCTGCAGGTCCGTTCGATGATCCTTCACCATTCTGTATGGCTGCAGCACGTAAGAGCGGATCTGAGAACCCCACGCTATTTCCTTTTTGCCCCGATGAAGCTCTGCAAGTTTTTCCTGTCTCTCCCGCAACTCGAGCTCGTAGAGCTTCGATTTCAGAATCTTGAGGGCCATCGCCTTGTTTTTATGCTGGGAGCGCTCATTCTGGCACTGCGTGACGATGCCGGAGGGGATGTGGGTTATCCTCACGGCCGAATCCGTCTTGTTGACGTGCTGGCCGCCGGCTCCGCTTGCCCTGTAGGTGTCTATCCGTAATTCCTCATCTCTTATGTCGACGACTATTTCTTCGTCAATCTCCGGGGACACGAAAACAGAGGCAAAAGAAGTGTGCCTCCTTTTGTTTGCGTCGAAGGGGGAAATTCTCACGAGCCTGTGGACGCCGGTTTCAGCTTTCAAATACCCGTATGCATTCTCGCCCCTGGCTATGAAAGTCGCGCTCTTTATGCCCGCTTCCTCGCCATCCTGGAGGTCGAGGACCTCGACGGTGAAGCCGTTTCTCTCCGCCCACCTGACGTACATTCTAAAGAGCATGGATGCCCAATCCTGAGACTCCGTCCCCCCGGCTCCGGGGTGGATCGTAACAATGGCGTTGTTTGCGTCCTGCTCGCCGGATAGCATCTTTATCAGCTCAAATTTCCCGATGTCCTCCTCTATCCTGTGAAACGTCTCCTCAACCTCTTTCCTGAACGCATCATTCTCCTTTTCCTCCTCGTAGAGCTCGACGTATGCCTCCAGGTCGCGAACATCGCCTTCAAACCCCTGCCACCTGACAAAGAAGTTTTCTATATGCTTCCTCTCCCGCAGGAGGTTCTGCATGCCCTCCTTATCCTTCCAGATGTCCTCTTTAGCAGATTGCTTTTCTATCTCTTCCAGGCGGGCTCGCTTCTTTTCTACTTCAAAGATAACCTCTTAGGGTTTCTACTCTTTCTTTTATATTCCTTAACCGATCCTCAAATATTCCTGCCATTCCTGAACCTCCCTATGATGGTACCACCTATCAGGATAATCGAACCCGAGATGATAACCAAGTTTATAAACTTAGCATTTTTAACGTAAAATGTCATCCCCGATAACGGTCTGACCCGTGCCATGACCCTTCCCCTTGTAAAGAGCCCGATACTTTTCTCGACTCTTCCGTGCTGATCGATCACGGCAGATATTCCGCTGTTGGAGACGCGGACCATGTATCGTCCCGTCTCGACAGAGCGGTAGGCAGCCATGTAGAGTTGCTGGTATGGGGCCAGGGTGTCACCGAACCATGCATCGTTTGTAAGATTGACGAGCAGGTTTCCCCCGAGATTCACCCCCTCGACCGACAGTTGCGGAAAGATTGCCTCGTAACAGACCGTGGGTACGACATTCACAGCGCCCCAGCTGAGAAGTTTCACCCTCTCCCCTCTTGAGAAATCCTCCGATCCATGCGTTATCTTGTCAACGAAAAACAAAACTTTCCTGAAGGGAACGTATTCACCGAAGGGAACGAGCATGATTTTGTCATACCGCTTTGCTATTTTTCCGGCCGGCGAAATCAACACAATGCTGTTGAAATATTTCCCCCCATCCCTTGCCTCATACCAGGGAACTCCCGTGATTACGGGTTTTCCTATTCCCTTCACGAAGCTTCTAATCTTCACGGTGGGCTCTGCATCCCAGTAAAAGAAAAAGGGGAGTGCGGTTTCCGGCCAGATTATCAAATCCACACCCTCTCGCACCTGGTCCTCGGTCAGGCTCTCCAAAATCCCGATCGTCTCTCCCTGAAATTCCTCGTCCCACTTTTTCAACAGATCGATGTTCGGCTGAATGGCGGAGACAAGGAGGGAATCGTTATCGGCTGCGGCGAAAGACTCCCCGCGGCTGAGAAACCCCGGCAGGTGGATGAAAAGCAGCGTGGACAATGCTGCGAGGAACAAGGCTGCTGACCTTTTCCTGAGCCCATCGATAAAATACTCCAGGGATAAATAGAAAAGCACGTTCACGAGCACCAGGAAAAATCCCGTTCCGATGACACCGCCGAACGCGGCAAACTGCCGGGCATAGTAGTCCCCGTACTGGGAATAGCCGAAAAGGAGCCATGGAAAGCCGATCTTAAGCTTGACCCTTACGATCTCGGCCCCGCTCCAGAAGAAGGGGGCGCTGAAAATACCCGGCTTTCCAAATCTCTTCACCGCTTCTGCCGTCAACAGGGAAAAAATCGAGACAAATATCCCGCAGTAGGCGCTGAGCAGCAGCGCGGAAAGTATCCCGAGGAACAGTCCGAGCTTTCCATAGACGGACACCGTAAAGGATATCCAGTTGAGCAGGAAAAAAGACGAGATTGTGCCGAAAATAAGGCCGCAAATCGCCGCCTTCCACAAATGCGCCCCTTTCCTCATGCAAAAAAAAAGAGGAATCAATGCTACGCAGGATGCGGGGGAAAAAAAAGTGATTTTCCCGGGCATCGCCAGAGAATAAAACGCTGCACCGAGAAGCAGGTATGTCGCCTCCCTGAGCGATACCGATGAGATTATGCTGCCGTCCCACCTCATATCTCAGGCAACCTCTTTCCCCGTAACTTTTTTAAAGACCTCCGTCTCCAGCTTCCTCATCTCCCGGGATTTTTTCTTATCCACCGCGTGCTCATGGCCTATTATGTGCAGGACACCGTGGATCACGTAAAAAAACACCCGCTCCTCATCGGAAAGATAGCCCTCATCCTCCCCGTCGAGGACGGTATCCAGGGAAACGATGATATCACCCTCTATCTCTTCTGTCGCTTCCAGCGGGGAGTCGAAATTTCTCTTTTCGCCGTAGGAAAAAGACAGGACATCTGTTGGAGAATCTTTGTGAAAGAATTCTTTGTTGAGTTTTCTGATTTTTCTGTCGCCGACGAGAAGAATCGTCAGGATGCCTTCAGTGATACTCAAAACCCCCAGGGCCTCTCTCACCATCTTTTTCAGCAGCTTCGTCCTCAGCTTCCGGTGCCGGTGGCAATTTCTCAAATAGACCTGCCTCATCGGACCCCCTGAGCAACATTCCGTCCTGTGACGGGTAGAATATCCTGTTATGGTAGATAATTTTCAAGCTTTTTATGAAGGCCTCTTCGAGTATCCGAAGATCCCTTTCGGAAAAACCCACCCCGGCGGTCTGTCCATCCTTGACCCCCCGCCCGATCACGAAGCGTACAACTTTCTTCAGCTCGCCCTCTGACATTTCAGTCAGACTTCGCGCAGTCGCCTCGATGCTATCGGAAAGCATGACAATCCCTTCCTCTTTGCTGCCCGGCAGCGGCCCGGGATACCTGTCGAGCTCTCTCCGGATGCGAGGATCGTAATAGTACAGGGGAGCGTTGCCGTGGTGGCGCCTGATGATCTCCTCGATGCTCTTTCCGAGCCCGTGCTTTTCGGCCAGCTTTATTCCTTCCTCTATGTGGGAAATTATAATCAACCGTGATACATCCTTGCTGATCTGGTCGTGGACATTCTCCTCACCGAACTGATTTTCGCTGTAATATTCGGGTTTCCACATCTTTCCTATGTCGTGGTAGAGCCCCCCCGCCCTGCAGAGCAGGCGGTTCGCCCCGATCGCCATGGCTCCCTCCTCGGCAATGAAAGCGGTGTTGACGCTGTGATAAAAAGTGCCGGGGGCGGCATTACGGAGCGTTCGAAGAAGAGGGTTGGCTTCGCTGCAGATATCCATCAGTTTCAATTCCGTCGGCAGGCCGAAGATCTCCTCCCCGATGTAAACGAGGATCCCCAGCAGGCCGGGTCCCGTGACAATGAGAAACAGTGAGGAAAAAAATATTTTCCCGAGGTTCTCCTCGCCGTATGCCATATACCAGACGGTTGGATTGATGATGATCTGTGAAAAAGCCCCCAGGATGGCTACCCAGGTGAGCTGCGTCCTGTCCTTCACGGAGAAAGCGATTGCATAACCGGTTGCCAGGCAGATTAGAGGGAGAACAAAGGTAAAGAAAGACGGGCCTGCCACAAAAAGTGGTGTAATCAGGATCAAAAGGAGCAGGAAGGGGATATCGGATTTATCAAAGGCAATTTTGAGCAAAATGCCGAGGGACACAAAGGGAATGGAGGCAGCAAGGATCTCCTTCGCATGGGCTTCTCCGCCCGAAGGAAGAACAAACCCCTTGACCAGGAAGAAGAAGAAGATGAAGACGACAACCTGTGAAATCAGCCCGAATACCAGGGTGTTTTTCCGCTCCCCGAAATATTTTTTCAATCTCTCAGAGTTCGTCATTTCCCGTTGTCCCACTTTTCATACGCCCGGATGATATCCTGTACGAGGGGGTGTCTCACCACGTCTATTTCGCTGAAAAAGCAGAATTTTATGCCCTCGACATTCTTCAATATTTCCCTTACCTCAATCAAGCCGGACGTTTTGCCTGCCGGGAGGTCCACCTGGGTTATATCTCCGGTAATAACCGCTTTGGATCCAAACCCTATTCTCGTCAAAAACATCTTCATCTGCTCCGAGGTGGTATTTTGGGCTTCATCGAGGATGATAAAGGAATCATCCAGGGTCCTTCCCCGCATGAAGGCAAGCGGGGCGATCTCTATGGTTCCCCTCTCGATCAACCGCGACGTCTGGCCATACTCGAGCATGGTGTAAAGGGCGTCGTAAAGCGGGCGGAGGTAGGGATTGACCTTTTCGTACATGTCCCCCGGCAGAAACCCGAGTTTCTCCCCTGCCTCGACTGCCGGCCGTGCCAGGACAATTCTCTTCACCATTTTTTTCAGCAGGAAGGAAATCGCCATAGCCATAGCGAGGAAGGTTTTCCCCGTCCCCGCAGGGCCGATGCCGAACACGATATCGAAGTCCCGAATTCCGTCTATGTACTCCTTCTGGGCAAGGCTCTTGGGCGTGATAACCCTTTTCCTCGCCGAAACGAATACCGTATCGAGGAATATTTCCTTTAAGTCGGCACTTCTATTCGACGAGACGATTTTTACCGCCTGGTGTATGTCGTTCGAAAAGAGGGGATACCCTCGCTTGAGGATTTCGTAAAGTTCGTGCAGTACCTTGGAGGCGAGAGCAACCTGGACTTCAGATCCCTTCAGGAAAAGGGTGTTGCCTTTGGAAAAAATGTCTACCCCGAAAGCCTTTTTCAGGATCTTGAGATGTTCGTTATGTGCCCCGAAGAGATTCTTTGCAAGGTCCCCATCTTCAAAATGTATATCTGCCTGGCTTTCCGCCTGCTCGAGCACCGCCTCTCCCTTCAGAAACCTTTGAATATCTCTTTGACAAAGAGAAAAATACCAGAATTGGTAATTATACCACAGAAAATGTATATTACCGCCCCCATGAACAGCGCAAGAATTAGCGTGTTGATTGCGTTGCGCAGCTGCATTTCCCTCAGCCCCCGCTTCATCGCCTCCTCTTTTTCCTTCCTTGCGACCTCTCTCTCCTCTTCCTTGATGAGAAGGGCCTCCTTTTCATAGAGAAACGCAATCGCTTTGTATCCCTCGAGCTCGGTGAGCCCTGCCCTTCTGATGTGCTTGATCGGCTCCATGTATTCGCTCATGGCGGCGTACATCTCTGAAGCGAGCATGTCTTCCTTGAAATGATCCTTTTCGAATCCCTCTTTGGCTTTGATCAACAGGCCCTTGGAAGGGAACTTCTCCATTACCAGGGGAAACTCGTCGAGAAACTGCATCCCTTCGAGGAGGAGCTGGTCCACCCTCACCGGGAGTTTTATCGGGGGAAATGATGTTACGGTATACGGGTCGAAACGGTAATTCCCATCCTTGCACGTCAACGCCTGAAAAAAACACTCCTTGATCTGGATCGTGAGAAAATGGGAAAGGATTTCCTTGTCAACTATTTCCTTCTCGATGAGAATTTCACCGAACTTCTTCCCCTTTCTCTGGTGCATCTTCAGATACCGGTCCCTCTCCGTCTCGCTGATATGTCCCCCATCGACGAGCATCTGACCGATTAACTGATCCTTGATTCTCACATCGGGGGTAACATCTACCAGTTTCCCCTCCTTGAATATAAAGACCATCTCGCCCTTCGATGAGGCGATCTCCAGGGCACCGCTTTTTTGCTGCACCGATAGCAGCTGAAAAATATCGGCAATCCCGAACTCCTTTATTTTTCCTTTGAGTCCCATACGCTAAACCGTGTCTATCTTGTACTTGGCGTGCACCCTCCTGATGAAGATCTCGTTGCTGACGGTGAAAAAAATGTACAGCAAAAGCGTCAACCCACCCGTAACGATCGTTCCGAGCCGGGAGATAATAGCATACAACGGCGAGTAATCGCCGGGAAAGGAAAAGGAAAAGAGGACGAAAAGCGACATGATCATGGAAAGCAGAAAAGTTGTGACGAAAAACATGGACACGGATCCTGCGGCGAGGAAACCGAAGCCCGGGACGATCAGGGATTTCAACCTCACCGCCCTCTTGTGCGTTTTGATCTGATAGGATCTTTTCGGGTTCCCCGCAAGCCCCGAGACGATGAGGGATTTGGTCTTGCAGTACTGGCAGATGTCTTCTTTCTTCAAACTCCCTTTCCCCAGCTGCTTATCCCCGCAGATCCTGCAGGCAAGGATAATGTACCGGTTGTAGGTCAGGGCTCTCAGCAACACCATGATTGCGATCAGAAGAATAAAATACATCTGGTTGCTCCCCAGGGGGTTTAACCAGAGGTTCCGGAATGGTAGATCCACGGGCTTCCGGCTTCCCTGATCTGCGAAGAAAGTTCTTAAAACACTCCCTGAAATGGCAGGGGGCACGAGAATTCGCTCTCCAATTTTCTGGGGATTGATCCGAAACGGCCTGTTTCCCGACAGCTCCTGCCAGGCTTTTTCCTGGATTTTCGACGCCTCATCAAATTGATAATCGGTTATGTAGAGTTGATACAA
>WVXK01000095.1:17499-34896 GCA_011773515.1 Deltaproteobacteria bacterium | reverse complement strand
ACACCATACTCTTTCCCTATTTTTTTTTCGAGCTCATCACTAATTCGCACGGAATCGCGATACCTTCCCGTAAGAAAACCATATCTTGCCTTCCCCGCAGAGCTCATAAGCGATTCGCCACCAAGGTCGACCTCGACGTTTCTCACCCCCGTTGCGATACCGTAGGTGAGGTGAAGAAGGTTTTTCCTCTCGGGGAAGATCGCCATCTGCGAGTACACGCTGATTTTGTTGTTGAAAAGGATGATTACCACTATCATCATGCCGAGGATGAGGGTCAGGAAAAGTTCCCTGTTGAGCATGTAGGGCGAAAAGACTGCGAGAAGAAAAAAGAGAACCGCCATTGGCGATCTGAGCACATAGGTCAGCATGAGAAAGATGAGCAGGATAAGGGGCGTAATCAATAATTCTGCCCTCTTCAGTGCTTTTACCCTGATAATATCCGAAACGACGGAGGAGATATATTTCAGCATGATCGCCATGGAGAAAAAAAAGACGAAAAAGAGCAGAAGCATGGCCAGAAAACCGAATACGATGTAGAGGGATTTCAAGAGTGGAACGGGATTTTTCAGCGTGGCGTAGTAGAGATTTACGATATCATCCCAGAAAGCATACACGCGGAAATCCAGAAGGTCATTCAATCCGAGATAGAGCCAGTATTTAACGTTCAACGGCGACACGTGGAGTGAGGTTCTCACGATATCGAGCCGGATGTTCCGCTCGAGGGCGAAAGAGCGGGAAAGTGCATCATCGACAAAAGAGTTTACGGAAAGGAGGCCGTATCGATATACTTCGTTTTTGAGCTCGAAAACGCCGTCACTGAAGGCATCGATATTCCCTCTTTCAACCGCCGATAGAGAGGCATCGTATTTTTCGATCAGGCTCTTTGGAACGGTCAGGTTCTCCGCGCCGGCCGCGCCTCCGGGGGAAACGAGCAATATGGTTGCGATGATCGAGAGAGAGCTTTTCAACCACCTGTTCGCGAGCATGAATATATTTTCTCTTTCTTTCATCAGCTCTTTTCCCTGCTCAATCGTTATTGTACCACCCGAAAAAATCGGTGAACGTTACTTCGATCAATTTGCGATCCAACCCATCTCAACCCTTGGTTTTGCTCTTTGGATGAAATCGATATGAGCAAAAGCCTGCCCTGGCACAGCGGGATGGTCGATCGTTTCCGGCAAGGAACCCATCGGGAGTAAGTCCGATTGTAGAGCAGATATCCGGGACTGCCTCGTTGCATTTCAGAGATTATTCACTCGTTTTTTCATCTTACATAACATATAAACCAGATAGCTGTTTTTAAATCAATCGTTTTATTATAATGGTGAGACTGTTACAGAAAAACAAGACGGGAGATGGGCATGTGCTTATTTACGGATCTGGTCGAGATCATGGATACCCTGCGCTCCGAAAGGGGTTGCCCGTGGGACAGGGAGCAGACCCTTGAGAGCCTGCGTGAATACCTGCTCGAGGAATCGTACGAAGCTCTCGACAAAATCAACGCGCAGGATTACCGGGGGCTGAAAGAAGAGCTCGGGGATCTCCTTTTTGAAGTAATCTTTCTGGCGAAAATTGCTTCCGATATGGGCAAGTTTACCATTTTCGACGTCATCGATGGGATCAGGGACAAGATGGTCAGGCGCCATCCTCACGTGTTCGGACAGGCCAGAGCCGACACTTCCCAGGAAGTCTCCGATAACTGGCATAAAATCAAAGAAACACAGGAAAACAAGCAGTACGATTCGGTTATCGGCGGAGTCCCGAAAAACCTTCCTGCCCTTTTCCGCGCTTACAAGCTGACCAAGAAGGCGGCAAGGGTAAAATTTGATTGGGAAACGATGGAGCAGATTCTCGAAAAGATGGAGGAGGAACTGGGGGAGTTCAGGGAAGCGCTGGCAAGCGACGACAGAGCCGCCATGGAAACGGAAATCGGGGACATACTCTTCGTGTCGGCAAACATAGCGCGATTCGTGGAAATCAACCCTGAAATAGCCCTTCTTCGGGCAAACGGCCGTTTCGAGAAAAGATTCCAGTATATGGAAAAAAAGCTCAAAGACGAGGCTATCAGCATGGAGGACACGCCTATCGAAGATTTGGAAAAATTATGGCAGGAGGCAAAAAAAAAATGAGTTCTTTTTTTCCACAATTCTGTGAAAAACCTGTTGATAAATCTGTGGATGCCCAATAGCTTTTAAATCCTTTTTACCACTTATACAAATTGCCTAATATTTAGGCATTTATCTCGAGGCGTTTTGCTGCCTCCCGGTGAGCCGTCGTAATAGAACTTGAAGTTATTCATAATAAACAATTGTTTTTGTTGTAATAATATTTAACCGGATGAATGAGGGTCAGGAAATCGGGCTGCTGAAGGTAGTTGCCCGTCAGTCGAATATGGCAAGCTTCTTGCTACGAAAATTTCGCCGATTTCACACGATATTTATCTTCCGACAACCACTATTGATAGCTTCACCAAAATTTTTCGTAAGATACATTATTCTGCAAAAAATTGTTGCGCTCTCGTCGGGGCTCACGCATTCATCGCCGACGGGTGCGGGAATATCGATGATGCCCATGTGGTGCTTTTCGTGGGTCCCGCAGCACCGCTTTGCCGGAAAATACCAAGACAACTTATCCTTGACTTTGAAAGATTCCCTTCTTATAATCTTAAATTTCTAATCCAATTAATTTCCAGGAGGATAGCGTTGGCAAACATCAAATCGGCAGTGAAGCGGCACAAGCAGAGCCTGAGGCGAAGATCGAGAAACCGTGTGAGGAAATCGAGGGTGAAAACTACCGTCAAGGCCATAAAGCTGGCCCTTCAGGAGAACAACCTTGAAAAAGCGAAGGAGCTCTTGCCCCTGGCAATGAAGGAAATACACAGGGCAGCCTCAAAGGGTGCCATCCACAGGAAAAATTCGGCAAGAAAGATAGCCCGCCTATCCTCCTTCGTTCACAGATACGAAACCCAGGAAACAAAGGATTGAGCCTCTCTTCCCGGCATCTTGCTTTTTGGAATTCTCCCCTGACCCGAGAATCCTTCTAAACGCCCATTATGTCGGCCATGTAGACGAGCATGTTCTGTAAATTGTCCCTCGGCGGCAGCCTGCTTTCCCCTTTGACCTGCACGTCTGCAGAACCCGCTAAGAATATCAGCCTCAGCAACCTGTCTCTTTTCTCCTTTCCCCTCGCCCTTTCAAACTCCTTTTTCAGTGACCACTTAAGGGCGCCGAGAACCCTGAGAATATCCCCTTCCTCAACGGTTTTGATGTACCGGTAGAAATGAGATATCCCCTTCGGTGCGTTCCCCCTGATCACCTCCCGGAGGATATGAAATATCTCCAGTTCCGTTTTTGCAGCGGAAAACTCTTTCAGGTCCGCAACCGTGGCCTTTTTCGTTTCCGAAAATGCCAATGCCAGTTTCCCCACCTCGGAAATGAGGCTATGCGGGTCGTCAGCCGACGACAGGGTCAACAGCTCAACCACATCGTTCTCAACAGCGATGCCATGCTCTGCAAAGGTTTCCCCTACATAGCCGATGGCCGCTTTTTTTGCACCTGTCTCGCTGACATCGACTATGCGGACATGTTCCGCCAGAGCCGGTGCCAGTTTGCTCCTGTTTTTCACCGGCACGATGACCGTTGCCCCGAGGTCGTCTTTTCTCCTGGCCAGCTCGGTGACAGCGTCCTTCAACTCCCTCCTCAATGTGTCGTAATCGGGAAAAATCAGAATCTTTCCGGGTAAAAAGAGGTCCACCGTCATGGCAAACAGCAGGGCCTCTTCAGGACCGGACTCCGGGGACAACCTTCTGACGTATGCCTTTTCCCCCGGTTGCCTCCCGGGAAAAGACCGTTGTGCCAGGTGAAACTCGAAAAAGTATCTCCCCGGTCCCGCGTAGATATTGATCCCGGAATCCTTGATGTCCATATCTCAGATCTCTTTCAAAAAATCAACGAAGCGGATGGAAATCCTCTCGAGGACGAAATCCACGGCCCTCTCCCGGTTGGTTCTCGAATATGACGGGTCCACCCCCCTGTAGTATGTCGATGTGTTGGCGAAGTCCTTCATGAGAAAGACGCTCTCTCCCGTTGCGGTTTCGATCAGCTCCAATGACACGCTGCAGAATATCTCATATTCGAGGCCCAATCGCTCTTCGGAAAAGCCCACGGGTCTCTCCTTCAGCACATGGACAGTTCCCTTGACGAGGTAATTCCCCCCACCATCAAAAGATCCCCCGATCCCATTTGCAGCCAGAGAGTCCTTGATCTTCTCCGCGAGTGTAATGCCGACTCTGTTGTATGCGGTTTCGTTCGTGATCTTTCCTATGGATATCTCCTTTTCTCCCAGGACGTTGGATTTCCTGCCGCTTTGCCCCAGGTGGTAACCGCAGGAGAAGATTACGATCGCTATCAGGATGAGAAAACACGGCGTGTAAAAGCTTTTTATCCAACCACGAGGCTGACCAGCTTTCCCTGAACGTAGACCCATTTCCTCACTTCCTTGCCCGAAGTGTACTCCTTTACCCTCTGGTCTGAAAGCACCATCTCGCGGACCTGTTCTTCCGTCACATCGGCATCAACGACGATCTTCGATCTCACCTTCCCGTTGATTTGAACCACAATCGGGATGCTCTCGCTGAGCGCAAGGTTTTCATGGAACTTTGGCCAGGGCTGGCTTGAAACGAACCTCGCATTCCCGCTGAGCTCCCAGAGCTCTTCCGATAAGTGGGGAACGAAGGGAGACAGGAGCAAGATCAGTGTCTGGATAGCTTCCGCCAGCGCGCTTCGGGGGAGGTCCTCCTCAAGCTCATGCGGGTCGACCTTGTAGAGGTAGTTCACAAACTCCATGATCGCGGCAATTGCGGTGTTGAAGTGAAACCTCGTTTCGATCTCGTTGGTCACCTTCCTGATCGTCTTGTGTGTTTCGTGCCTGAGCTCTTTAACGGTACCTTCATACTCCGCGTCCCCCCGCAGGGGGGTTACATCCCTCAATCTGTCGAGGTGTTGAACGACGAGATTATAGACCCTCTTTATAAATCTGCTGCCCCCTTCGACACCCTTGTCGCTCCAGTCGAGGTCTTTTTCCGGGGGCGACGCGAACAGGGTAAAGATGCGGGATGTGTCGGCTCCATATCTCTCGATGAGGTATTCGGGATCGACGACATTCCCTTTCGATTTGGACATCTTTTCCCCGTCCTTTATCACCATCCCCTGGGTGAGGAGGTTTTGGAACGGCTCATCAAAGTCCAGGTACCCCATATCCCTCAGCGCTTTCACGAAAAACCGGGCGTAGAGGAGATGCAGAACCGCGTGTTCTATACCGCCTATGTACTGATCCACCGGCATCCAGTAGTGAACCGAGCCTCTGTGGAACGGATCTTTCGCCTCTTTGGGGCAGCAGTACCGGATGAAATACCAGGAGGACTCGACAAATGTGTCCATTGTGTCCGTTTCTCTCTCCGCATGCCCTCCGCAGGCGTGGCAGGTAACATTCACAAACTCCTCTATTTTCCTCAGCGGTGCCCCTCCTTCGAAGTCTATCTTCTCGATGTCGGGTAAGAGCACGGGCAGATCGCTCTCGGGCACGGGGAGGACTCCACACTTCTCACAGTATATGACCGGGATCGGCGCCCCCCAGTAGCGCTGCCTCGATATCCCCCAGTCCCGCAACCGGTAAGAGTGCGCCTTTCCACCGATCATCTTTTTACCGGCGAATCGATTGATCGCCTCCTTGCCTTCCTCGCTCGGCAAACCGGAAAAGTCACCGGAGTTCACCATGACTCCCGGACCCTCATAGGCTGCGGTCATGGTTTCAGGGTCAAGGGTCGAATCCTCGGGGTTTATCACCACAACGATGGGCAGTTCATACTGTTTCGCAAACTCGAAATCCCGCTGATCATGGGCGGGGACAGCCATGACGGCACCGGTGCCGTATTCAAAAAGGACAAAGTTTGCCGCATAGATGGGCATCTCCCAGCCGGTGAAGGGATTTATGCAGTATGCGCCGGTAAAGATCCCCTCCTTTTCCACCTCTTCGCTCGTCCTCTGGGCCCTGTCCTGCAGCACGATGCGGTCGATAAACTCCTGCACCTGCTCCTCCCTCCCGCTATCTCTGGCAAGTTGAATGGTAAGGGGATGCTCGGGGGCAATGCTCATGAAGGTTGCCCCAAAAACCGTGTCGGGCCTGGTCGTGAAAACCCGTATCTTCGTGTCTGAATCGAGCAGGGGGAAATCCAGTTCGGCGCCCTGGCTCTTCCCTATCCAATTTCTCTGCATTACGAGGACCCGTTCCGGCCAGCCGGGCATCTTGAACGTGTAATCGAGCAGTTCATCGGCATACTCGGTCGTTTTCAGAAACCACTGGTCCATTTCCCTCACCGTTACCGGGTCTTCGCATCGCCAGCATGAACCGCCCTCAACCTGCTCGTTGGCAAGAACGGTCTTGCACGAAGGACACCAGTTCAGGAGTGCCTTTTTCTTGTAGGCAAGGTTTCTCCTGAACATTTCTATGAAAAATTTCTGTTCCCACCGGTAATACTCCGGGTCACAGGTGGCCAGCTCCCTCTCCCAGTCGTAGCTGAAACCCATCCTCCTCAGCTGCTCCTTCATATAGGCGATGTTTGCGTATGTCCACGTTGCGGGATGCTCCCCCTCCTTGATGGCCGCATTCTCGGCAGGCAGGCCGAATGCATCCCACCCCATAGGGTGCAAAACGCTGAACCCCCTCATGAGCTTGTAGCGTGCGATGACGTCCCCGATCGTGTAGTTTCTCACGTGGCCCATGTGGATGCGTCCCGAAGGATAGGGAAACATTTCGAGGCAGTAGTACTTGGGTTTATCGGGATCTTCCACCGATCTGAAGACCCCCTCTTCTTCCCAGAGCCTCTGCCACTTCTCTTCAATCCTCGAGGGGTCGTACCTCAACCGTTTCCTCCGCCATCGTAGATTGTTTTCTTCCTTATAGCATCAAGTACGCCGTTGACAAAAGCGCCAGATTCGTCGGTCCCGAATTTTTTTGCGAGCTCTACCGCTTCGTTTATGGCCACCGCGTGGGGAACCGTGAGTTGGGAAAAGAAAATCTCATACGTGCCGAGCCTCAATATGCTCCTGTCGACGATCGACACCCTCTCGAGCTTCCAGTTTTTCAGGGATTCCGCTATGATCGCGTCTATCTGCTCTCTGTGGGAGGAAAGCCCCTCGAGGGCCCCCTCGAAAAATACCACGTCGAGCTCGCCGGGAAAGCACGTCAAAAATATCTTCGAGGCTTCATCGGCGGTGATATCCAGCATATCGCTCATATAGAGGACCTGGAAAACCTTCTCCCTCGTTTTTCGCCGCAAAGCTCGCCCTCCCCCATTGAACAAATCGTATACAAATGGTCGCTGCAGCCCACGCCACCGGTTTTCTGGTAACTTTACACGGGAAATACCCAGGATTTCAGAACGTATGTGTCAAAAGTTTTTCAGCAGGTTTGCCATCTCGATTGCAGAAACTGCCGCTTCGAACCCCTTGTTGCCCATTTTCGTCCCTGCCCGCTCGACAGCCTGCTCGATTGTGTCGGCCGTGATGATGCCGAAAGCGACCGGGATTTCACTCTCCAGGGACACCTGGGCGAGGCCTTTGGTCACCTCCGCGCTGATATATTCGAAGTGCGGCGTTTGCCCCCGAATCAGTGCGCCGAGGCAGACGATGGCATCATATGCTTTCAGTCCCGTCAGCTTCTTCGCAACGAGGGGGATTTCGAAGGAACCGGAAACCCTGTAGAGCGATATGTCACTCTCATGCACACCGTGCCTCTTCAGCGAATCGAGGGCCCCGTCGAATAGCTTGTCGGTAATGAAGCTGTTGTAGCGCGACAGAACGATCCCGATTCTGAGGCCTTCACCCTTGAGATTGCCTTCATAAACCTTCACCCTGCCCTCCTACTCAACGCTCAAAATGTGGCCGAGTTTTTTCTTTTTCGTCTTTAAATAGTCGATATTGAGAGTGTTCGGCTTGATCTCTATCGGCACCCTCTCCGTAACGGACAATCCGTACCCTTCCAGGCCGATTATCTTTTTCGGGTTATTCGTAAGAAGGCGTATCTTTTTCAACCCGAGCTCAGCCAGGATCTGGGCACCGATGCCATAATTTCTCAGGTCGGCTTTGAAGCCGAGCTTGGCGTTCGCCTCGACCGTATCCATGCCCTTTTCCTGCAACGAGTAGGCCTTTATCTTGTTGGCCAGCCCTATCCCGCGCCCTTCCTGCCTCATGTAGAGAACAACTCCCCTCCCCTCGTCATGGATCATCCTCAACGAGTTGAAGAGCTGCTCTCCACAATCACATCTCATGGATCCGAACACGTCACCCGTCATGCACTCTGAGTGCACCCGCACCAGTGTGGGAACCTCGGCATCGACCTCCCCCTTTACCAGGGCAAGGTGGACCTCCTCATTGATATCGTTTCGAAAGGCAACGGCCCGGAATTCTCCGTAAAGCGTGTGGAGAGATACTTCCTCAATGATGGTAACGAGCCGCTCCCTCATCATCCGGTACTCGATTATCCTCTCGATGGTCAGTATTTTCAGACCGTGCCGCATTCCGAATGCCTCGAGATCCGGCATCCTGGCCATGCTCCCGTCATCCTTCATGATCTCGCAAATTACCGCCGCCGGTTTCAATCCCGCCATCCGGGCAAGGTCGACGGACCCTTCCGTCTGGCCCGTCCTTACCAGTACCCCGCCTTCCTTTGCGACAACGGGGAACACGTGCCCCGGCTTCACGAGGTCTCCCGGACCCGAGTTTTCGTCGATTGCAACCTTCACGGTGGTTGCCCTGTCAAAGGCGGATATCCCCGTGGTGACGCCGCGCTTCGCCTCGATGGAGACGGTAAACGCCGTGCCGTAGGAGGACCGGTTTTCTTTCACCATCGGCTCGAGCTCGAGCTCTTCCGCCCTCTCTTCCGTTATCGCAAGGCATATGAGGCCCCTTCCGTATTTCGCCATGAAATTGATCGCATCGGGTGAAACCATCTCCGCCGGGATCATCAGGTCGCCTTCGTTCTCGCGATCTTCGTCATCCACCAGGATTATCATCTTACCCGCTCTCAACTGCTTTATCGCTTCTGAAACGTCGCAGATGGGCATGTCAATCCTCCTTCAAATAGCCAGATTTGCCGAGCAACTCCAGTAACCCCGTATCCCTGTCCCCCTTTACAAACCGCTCCACATACTTTCCAATGATATCCACTTCGATGTTTACGCGGTCGCCAGGTTTTGCCGACGCCAGGTTGGTCTGCGAGAAGGTATAGGGCAGAACGGTCACCTCGAATGCGCTTGTCAAAACCCTGCTTATCGTGAGGCTTATACCGTTTACGGCCACCGAGCCCTTGTAGACCATGTATCTCATTATATTATCATCCGCCCGTATTTCAAACACCAGAGAGTCCCCGTACCTCTTTATGCTTCCGATCACCGCGACGCCGTCGACGTGACCGTTGACAAAGTGGCCTCCCAGCCTCCCCCCCACCTTGAGCGCTCTTTCGATATTAACACAATCTCCCCTTTTCAGATTAACGAGGTTGCTCTTTTTCAGCGTCTCGGGAGATATCTCAACATCGAACTGGTCTCCCCTGAACGCTATCACGGTCAGGCAAACCCCGTTGACCGCTATGCTCTCTCCAATTTGGAACTCGTCCGTTTCCGGAAGGAAGGCGATCTTTACAACCGTGCCCCCGTCACCGGTAACGACTGTCCGGACAGTGCCCGTTTTTTCTATAAGCCCGGTAAACATCTATCATCTTCTCCATTCCATCGGAACCGCTTCGATGAGAACATCTTCCTTCAATCTTCTCACTTTTTCAATCCGAATTGCTATGGGTGAATCGATGTCGACTCCCGGGATGCCCGACAGGGGTGAGAGTCCCTTCCCGAAGAACTTGCCCGCCATGAAAATGTAGAGCCTGTCAACCCTTCCCTCGCCCATGAATTTTGAAAAGACACCGGCTCCGCCCTCCACGAGGAGNNNNCGGTGAAACTCGCAGATGGTGGGCCGATTCGCCACGCCTTCAAACGATTTCGCCCTTCGCCTTCCCTTCCCGGTGAATATGACCACCTCTCCCCCATCGTCCACAAAGAGCCTCATCCGGGGGTCCGCCCGCAGGTAAGGGTCTATCACTACCCTGAGAGGTTGCCGGTACCTCCCCTTCAGGCGGACGTTCAAAGCAGGGTCATCCTTCCTGACCGTGTCTATCCCCACGAGAATTGCTTCATGTGATGCCCGAAGTTTATGGGCATATATCCTTGAATTATCAGAGGTAATCCACTTTGACTTACCACCTCTGTCGGCGATGAACCCATCGGCGGTAATGGCCATCTTGAGCGACACGAAAATCTCGCCCGTCCTCATGTATTTGAAAAACATTCTGTTTAATTCTTCCGATTCCTCCGCGCACAGCCCGAGGCGCACATCGATTCCCCCCCGCTTGAGTTTCGCGATCCCTTTCCCGTTGACCAGGGGATTTGGGTCTTTTACCGCCACGAACACCCTTTTTATCCCCGCCTCTATTATGGATTCCGCGCAGGGGCCTGTCTTTCCGCTGTGGCTGCACGGTTCCAGGGTAACGAACATCTCCGCTCCCCGGGAATTTCTCCCCGCGGATCTCAAGGCCTCGATTTCCGCATGGGGGCCTCCGAAAAAACGGTGATAACCTTTCCCGATAACCTTCCCACCCCTGACCACCACAGCCCCCACCATCGGGTTTGGATTTACCCTTCCCTCACCCCTTTTCGCAAGGGAAATGGCCTTTTTCATGAAATAACCGGGTGGGCTCTTCTTACTCATTTTTAGGATCTCCCTTCTTTGCGGAAGGGACGTCGTAGATGGACCGTATCTCGTCCATGAACTGAGACAGATCTTTGAAGCTCCGGTAAACGGAAGCGAACCGAACGTATGCCACGTCGTCGAGGCCGCGGAGTTCATCCATCACTTTTTCACCGATCACATGTGAGGGGATTTCCTTCTCTCCCATCGCGAGCACTTCCGTCTCGATCCTGTCGACCACCTCCATGACTTTCTCATAACCTATGGGTCTCTTCTCACAGGCCTTCAGGATTCCGCTCAGCATCTTATGCTTGTCAAATGGCTCTCTCCTCCCCCCCTTCTTTATCACAAGGGGGATGCTCTCTTCGATCCTCTCATAGGTGGTAAACCGCCACTTGCAGGTAACGCACTCCCTCCTCCTTCGTATGAGCAATCCTTCTTTGCTTGTCCGGGAATCTACAACCCTGTCTTCGAGGCTGGAGCACTTAGGGCAACGCAATTTTAACCGCCAAGCCGGTGGATTTCAACCCCCGCTTCAGAAAGCATCTCACGGGTGAGTTCGTCGGCGTAACCGTCCAGATAGCATATCTTCCTGATACCGGCGTTGATGATCATTTTTGCGCAGATGATACAGGGAAGATTGGTGCAGTACAGCGTGCTCCCCCGTATCGAGGCCCCGTGAAGTGCCGCCTGTATGATCGCGTTCTGTTCGGCGTGGAGCCCCCTGCACAGTTCGTGCCGCTCTCCCGATGGCACATTCAGCTTCTCCCGCAGGCAACCGACGATGTCACAGTGCGGTATTTTCGAGGGCACCCCGTTGTAGCCGGTCGCAAGAACCCTTTTGTCTTTTACCACAACAGCCCCCACCTGCCTCCTGAGACAGGTTGACCTTTTGGAGGCAAGGCGGGCCATCTCCATGAAATAGGTGTCCCAATCCGGTCTCGAACGAATATCAACCACCATCATGCTTCCCTTGCATAGAGATCGATCCTTTCAGAATATAACGGAAACTTGAGGCACAGATCCCTGACGTCGTTCTCTATCTTTCCCCACAGTCTTTCGTTGTGAATATCTTCGAGCACATCGGCTATCATGTCGCCGATCTCCACCATCTCATCCTCTCTCATTCCCCGTGAAGTCACCGCCGGCGTGCCGAGCCTGATCCCGCTCGTCACGAAGGGGCTCCGGGTCTCAAAAGGTATGGTGTTTTTGTTCACCGTTATGCCGGCCCGTTCGAGGGCTTCCTCCGCATCCTTCCCCGTAATATTTTTGTCCGTTAAATCCACCAGCATGAGGTGGGTGTCCGTTCCCCCCGACACGATCCTGAAGCCCCTGTCGCTCAGAGTTGCAGCCATTTTCTTCGCGTTCTTCACGATCTGCCTCTGGTATTCTCTGAACTCCTCGCCCTGCGCCTCTTTGAAAGCAACCGCTTTGGCGGCGATGATATGCATCAGGGGGCCGCCCTGAGTCCCGGGGAATACCGAACTGTCGATCTGTTTCGCAAATTCACCCTTGCACATGATCATCCCCCCCCGGGGGCCCCTGAGGGTTTTATGGGTCGTCGTCGTGACGAACTCACAGTGGGGTATCGGCGACGGGTGCAGCCCCGCCGCGACGAGACCCGCGATGTGCGCGATGTCAGCCATCACCATGGCCCCCGCCTCATCTGCAACACTCCGGAATTTTTCAAAATCGAGAACCCTGGAGTAAGCGCTTGCGCCGACGATAATGAGCTTTGGCCTGTGCTCGAGGGCCATCATCCGGAACTCATCGAGATCGACAAGCTCAGTTTCCCTGTCCACGCCATAATGGTATACGTTAAAAAGCTTCCCCGAAAAGTTTACCGGGGAGCCGTGGGTCAGGTGCCCCCCGTGGGACAGGTTCATGCCCAGCAGCGTGTCACCCGGCTTCATGACAGCAAGATACACCGCCATATTCGCCTGCGCACCCGAGTGAGGCTGCACGTTGACGTGTTCGGCGCCGAAAATCTCCTTCGCCCTGCTGATCGCGAGCGACTCTCCTATGTCAACGAATTCGCAGCCCCCATAGTAGCGTTTGCCGGGGTACCCTTCCGCATACTTGTTCGTCATCACGCCCCCGCATGCCTCGAGAACTGCCTCGCTCACGAAATTCTCGGACGCGATGAGCTCGAGCTTAAATGCCTGCCTCTCCGTCTCCCTCCTTATCGCGTCCCATATCTCGGGGTCAACTTTTTTCAGATATGCCATTACCTTCCTCCGTTTACCCTCGTGATTCTCGATTCTATCTTTGCAATCTTGTCCAACCTCTTTTTATGCCTCCCCCCCTCAAACTTCTCCTTGAGGAAAATCCCGAGATACTTCCTGGCATCTTCAGGAGAAATCGTTCTCCCCCCGAATATCACCACATTTGCATCGTTGTGGGCCTTCGCATAGTGCGCGGCAAACGCATCGTAGAGGAGCGCCGCGCGTATTCCCTGAATCTTGTTTGCGGTGATCGTCATTCCCAGGCCCGTCCCGCACACGAGGACACCCAGGTCGGCATCTCCCCTGGCCACTCTTATTGATACGGACTCTGCATAATCGGGATAGTCTACGGAGTCATGGGACGCAGGCCCCACATCGGCCAGTGCGTATCCTTTTCCGGACAGGAACTGTTTCAGGTTTTCCTTCAGGTCGAATCCGGCGTGATCGCTGCCGATCGCAATTTTCTCGATAGTCATTTGATTCCTATGCAGCCTTGTATCTCTTGAACACCACAACGCCGTTCGTTCCGCCAAAACCGAAGGAGTTAGAGAGAGCAACCTTGATCTCCCCTTTTCTGGGCGAATTGGGAACGTAATCGAGGTCGCACCCGGGGTCACCATTTTCCAGATTTATCGTCGGCGGGATGACACCCTGATCCATGGCGAGAATCGTGAAGATGGCTTCAACTGCCCCTGCCGCCCCGAGAAGGTGACCCGTCATCGATTTGGTGGAGCTGACGGCAAGGTTGTACGCATGGTCGCCGAAAACGGATTTGATGGCCATCGTCTCGAAAAGATCATTGTACTTCGTCGATGTCCCGTGTGCATTGATGTAATCAACTTCCCGGGGATCAATTCCCCCGGTTTTGAGGGCCTCGGCCATGCACCTGGCGGCACCCTCGCCTTCCGGTGCCGGGGCGGTGATATGGTGTGCATCTGCCGTCGCGGCGTATCCCCCGACTTCAGCGTAGATCCGTGCTCCCCTCTTTCTTGCAAATTCGAGCTCTTCGAGTATGAGGATCCCCCCACCCTCCCCCATCACAAATCCATCCCGCTCGCTGTCAAAGGGCCTGCTCGCTTTCGCCGGATCATCGTTTCTCGTCGAGAGCGCTTTCATCGCGCAAAAACCGCCGAGGCCAAGCGGGGTAATCGTCGCTTCAGAGCCGCCGGCGATGATGACGTCTGCTTCGTCTCTGAGTATTGCCTGATACGCTTCTCCGATCGCATGGGTCGATGCGGCACAGGCGGTGGTGATGGACAAATTCGGGCCCTTTGCCCCGTATATCATGGAAATCTGGCCGGGAGCGAGGTTGACGATCAACATGGGTATGAAGAATGGGCTTATCTTTCTCACGCCCCCGGAAAGAAAGGCCTCATGATACCTCTCGATCGACTCGAGCCCCCCCAGTCCGGCCCCCATTATCACGCCCGTCCTCTCCGATATCTCCTCGCCAATCCTCAGGGCCGAATCGGCCATGGCTTCCTCCGCGGCGGCGATGGCAAACTGGATGAACCTGTCCATTTTCTTCACATCTTTCCTGTCGATGTAATCGTCGGCCTTGAAATTCTTGACCTCGCCGGCTATCCGGGTGGGAAAATCCGATGCATCGAACCTCGTTACCCGGTCGATGCCCGACTCGCCGCGCAAAGCGGCTTCCCAGTTCCTCTTCACCCCGGCTCCGAGAGGGCTTATTATTCCCAACCCTGTTACGACTACTCTGCGCATCTTTCCTCCAACACCTGATTATTGACGGGCCTGGATATACTCGACCGCATCCTTTACCGTTTTGATCTTCTCTGCATCCTCATCGGGGATTTCGATCTTGAACTCCTCCTCCATGGCCATCACCAGTTCCACCACATCGAGGGAGTCGGCGCCGAGGTCATCCATAAAGGAACTCTCAAGGGGTATCTCCGAAAGTTCCTTGCCGAGCTGGTTCGCAATGATCTCCTTCACCTTCTGTTCTGCTGACATGAACACACCTCCTTTGTAATTATTCACATATACATGCCACCGTTGACGCGGAATACCTGGCCCGTAATGTACGACGATTGGTCGGAGCACAAAAAGAGAACCATCGAGGCAATATCATCGGGGTCGCCAAACCTCCCCAGCGGTATGTCTTTCAGGTACGCCTCCCTTACGCTGTCGGGAAGCCCCTCTGTCATGTCGGTTATGATGAACCCGGGGGAAACAACGTTCGCCGTGATCCCGCGAGGGGCCAGCTCCCGGGCAACGGATCTCGTGAAACCGATGATCCCCGCTTTCGTGGCGGAGTAGACGGACTGGCCCGCGTTTCCCATCTCGCCAACTACCGAGGATATATTGACTATCTTCCCCTGCCGGTTTTTTATCATGCTCTTGATCACGGCCCTGGTGCAGTGGAACACTCCCTTCAAGTTTATCGCAAAAACAGCGTCCAGATCCTCCTCTTTCAGGCGCATAAGAAGCGTGTCCCGGGAGATACCGGCATTGTTGACGAGAATATCAATTTTCCCCTTCTCGTCGAGCATCTTTTGTACCGCCCCCTCCACATCAGCCGGGCTGGCCACGTTGAACCCCGTTTTCTGCCCATTGCCTCCCAGTTCCTCGATAAGGGACACCGTTTTGTCCGCCTCATCGGCACTGGCGCTGTAATTTACATACACAAAAGCACCGGCTTTTGCAAGCCTGAGCGCTATTGCCCGCCCGATACCCCTTGATGCCCCGGTGACGAGAGCAATTTTATCGTTCAATATCACGGCTTCACCCTCCTGTTCGTATCCCGATCTCCTCCACCTTCTTGCGGTCCTCCATCGATCCGAAGGAGCCGATTTTCCAGCCGGGGAGCATCCTGCGGGCCAACCCGGTCAAAACTTTTCCCGGGCCCGCCTCCACCATCACCCCGGCGGGCTCTTTTCCAAAGCACGCAACCGTCTCTTCCCAGCGAACCGGGGAAAATATCTGCCTTTCGAGGCATGACGGCACCTCTTCCACCTTCCGGTAGGGGCGTCCCGTGAGATTCGCAACGACGGGAAAGGTAAAGTCTCCGAGGGACATATCCACCAGGTATGGCCGGAGCCTTTCGGCGGCAGGTACCATGAGAGAACTGTGAAAAGGTGCGCTCACCGGCAACTCTATTGCCCTTTTCGCCCCGCCCTCCCTGGCCCGATCGATGGCGAGCAGGACAGCCTCTTTTTCCCCCGATACCACTATCTGACCGGCACCGTTGAGGTTTGCTATCTCCACAACGCCGTCCACCGCCGTGATGATCTCCTCCACTTCGCCCGCTGAGAGGCCGATGATCGCTGCCATCGACCCTTTTCCCGGCGGGACGGCTTCCTGCATGAACCTCCCCCTCTTTTCGAGGACGGAAACCGCCTCCCCGAACTTCAGGACGCCGGCGCAGACGAGTGCGGTATACTCCCCGAGACTGTGTCCCGCGCCGATCTTGGGCGCAACGCCCATCTCCTTTTTCAACACCTCGTAAGCGGCGACGCTCGCCGTGAAGATGGTGGGTTGCGTGTTTTCCGTCAGAATCAGCTCTGCCTCGGGGCCGGTGAAGCAGAGGTGGGCGATGTCTCTTCCCAGGGTATCAGACGCCTCAACGAACAGATCCTTCACGTAGTCGAAATTGTCAAACAGGTCCTTTCCCATCCCCACGTATTGTGAGCCCTGGCCCGGGAATACGATGGCAGCGTCCATGTTCATCTTCCTCAGAGCCTGACCAGCGCCGAGCCCCAGGTCAAGCCGGCTCCAAAGGCGGACAAAAGGACGATATCCCCCTTTTTCAGAGCCCCATTTTCATACGCCTCGGCCATAGCGATTGGAATTGAGGCGGCCGAAGTATTTCCATATCTGGACAAATTCACATATACCCGGTCATCGGAAATGCCCAGCCGCTTGCCGACAGCACTCAATATGCGCTGGTTGGCCTGGTGGGGAATGAACAGGTCCACATCATCGATGTCCATGCCCGCCTCGTCTATAACCTCGCGGGAGACCTCCACGAGCCTGGTCACTGCCATTTTGAACGTCTCGTTTCCCTGCATTTTTATGTATTGAAGTTTTCCCCTGATCGTCTCCTCGCAAATCGGGTGCAGCGTGCCTCCCCCCGGAGCATACAGGAGTTCCCAGAGAGAGCCGTCGGAGTAAATTCTGGTCTTCAAAATCCCTTCCTTTTGCCCGCCGGGCCCGACCACGACAGCCCCCGCTCCGTCCCCGAAAAGGACACAGGTGGACCGGTCCTCGAAATCCATGAGCAGGGACAGCATATCGGAACCGCAAATCAGCAGCTTTTCCACGGACCCGGCGCGAATGATGCTGTCGGCCATGTTCAGGGCATAGACGAACCCGGCGCATGCGGCCTGCATATCGAAAGCGAAGGCTTTCCTCGC
>WVXK01000095.1:11020-17480 GCA_011773515.1 Deltaproteobacteria bacterium | reverse complement strand
GCGACGATTATGCCGTCGAGGTCCCCGGGGTCGACATTTGCATCATCCAGTGCTTTTTTTGCGGCGCCGAGCGTTATATCCGAATTCGCCGTGCCTTTCGGGGCAATGCGCCTCTCCTTTATTCCCGTCCTCTCCGTTATCCATTCGTCGGTCGTATCGACCATCTTTTCCATGTCCTTGTTGGTAACGACATTCTCGGGTACGGAATAACCCATCCCCTCTATTACTGCTCCCATATTATCCTCCAGGAAAGTTGCTCCCTGCCGAAGTGTCGATATGGATACGTTCGGCCATCCGGGAAACTTTCCTTTTGATCTCTTCCTCCAGGCTGAAGGCATGAAGGCCCGCTGCAACCTTGATCGCGTTTTTTATCGCGTGGGCGTTGGATGAGCCGTGGCAGATGACTATTCCCCCGTTGACGCCCAGCAGCGGGGCTCCGCCATACTCCGAATAATCGACCTTTTTCCTCATACTGCGGAGCGCGGGCTTTGCAAGAAGATAGCCCATCATCGCCAGCATCGACTTTCTGAACTCATTGCGTATAAAATCGCCAAAAGCGACGGCAAGCCCCTCGAGGGATTTCAGGACTAAATTCCCGACGAAACCGTCACAGACGAACACATCCGCCCTGTCCGCAAAAAGATCTCTTCCTTCAGCATTCCCGATAAAGTTGATGTCGAGGGTTTCCAGGATCTTTCCGCTCTCCTTCGTAAGGTCATTTCCTTTCTGCCGCTCCTCCCCATAACTCAAAATGGCGATCCTGGGGTCAGGGATGTTCAGTATGCTCTTTGCGTAGACCTCCCCCATCAGGGCAAACTGGGCCAGGTTGAGCGGCTTGCAGTCGACGTTTGCCCCCGCATCGATGAGGACGATCTTCCCGAGAGGGGTGGGAATGGGCGTTCCAATAGCGGGCCTGTCCACGCCGGGAATATTCCTCAGGATAAAAATTGCTCCGGCCATGACTGCACCGGAATTTCCGGCGCTCACAAAAGACTGTGCCTCACCGGCGCCGACGAGATTCAGGCCGATATTTATGGAGGAATTCTTTTTCTTCCTGAATGCCACTCCCGGCTGCTCGTCCATGCTGATAACCTCCGGCGCATCGACCAGTTCGATCGACAGCGACCGGGTGTGGAACTTCTTCAGATACCGCGCGATCTCCTCTTTCTTCCCCACGAGCACAACGGGAACATCGTACTCCGATGCAGCGAGTACAGCGCCGCGCACAACCTCCAACGGGGCGAGGTCGCCGCCCATTGCATCAACAGCTACTTTCATATGACGTTACCCCAGTTATCAGGAAACTCACTCGGCTAATATCTGTTCTCCACCGTAAGTCCCGCAGGACTGGCAAACTCTGTGGGGAATTTTCGGCTCCCCACATTTGGAGCAGAGTGAGCGGGGTGGAGGAGTTGTCTTTTTATGAGTTCTCCTTTTGTCTCTCCTGGATCTGGACACTTTCCGTTTCGGATGGGCCATGTCTGTTACTCCATCTTCGAGCGAAGTGATTTCAGCTTTTCCAGCCTCGGATCCACATCGAACCCCTTGCACGAGCAGCTGGATCGGTTGAGGTTCATTCCACACACCTGGCAAAGCCCCTTGCATTCGTCGGTGCAGAGAATCTGCTGGGGCAATGATAGCACGAGATGCTCGTATATGACGTCCTCGAGGTAAAAACCCTCGCCATCGAAAAACGTGATCTCCAGGTCTTCCCTCTGCAGCTGGTGATCCCCTCCCGACGCCAACATCTCGTAGCTCTCGAATATTTTATTGAAGGATATATCCATATTTCTCGTCACGTGCTCACCGCATCTGTCACAGGAATAGGAAATATCCCCCCCGCAGTTACCGGCGAGGATAAGATCCTTTCCGGAGATTGATACGTTAAACTCCACCCAGGTGACGTGTAACGTATCTAAAGGAAACAGTTCCCTGCCCTCAAAATCCAATTCCACCCCGGGGGTTTGCCCCTTTTGCACCTGGTATCCCTCCGGGGGTATGTTAGAGACGCATATGTACATTTCACCCTCATGAAAATTTGAATGTAAATATTAATGAAATAGATTCACCCTGTCAACAAGGATACACACCCGGGGTCACACGGTTGTTTTCCTCTGCCTAATAAATTAACATATTAAAACATCTGTTAATTTTTTTTTTAACACCGGGCCATTGCCAGGAGGAATGATGAGAAGAAAACCTTACGTGGCCGGACAGTTCTACCCATCAGACCCCGGGCAGCTTCAGAAGGAGCTCGACAGGCTTTGCCCGCAGGTGACGGAAAAGGAAGATGCAATCGCCCTGATTTCCCCTCACGCCGGGTACGTGTATTCAGGGGGCGTGGCGGGTTCCCTCTACGCCGGTGTAAGATTGCATGACACCTGTATCATCTTGTGCCCGAACCACTCCGGCATGGGAGAAAAGTGCGCCATCATGAGCCGTGGGTCCTGGACCATCCCCTTCGGGGAAATAGCCATTAACGAGCACCTGGCAGACCTGATAAAAAACAACAGCGGAATCGTTGCAGAAGACTACAGCGCCCACACATACGAGCATTCCCTCGAGGTCCAGCTTCCCTTTATTTACCACTTCAAGGACACGTTCGATTTCGTGCCGATAGCGCTGAAGAGCCTCTCGGTCGAGGAGTGCAGACAGCTGGGCATGGCAATCGCGAAGTCCGTTGTGGAATATGAAAAGGATGTCACGCTCGTAGCGAGCACGGACATGACGCACTATGAGCCCGACGCGGTGGCCAGGGAAAAAGATAGCATGGCAATCGAAAGGATCCTCCAGCTCGATCCCCAGGGCCTTTACACCACGGTCAGGGACAGGGGCATCTCCATGTGTGGTTACATTCCCACCACGGTGGTCATACACGGTGCGGTAGAACTCGGGGCGCGATCTGCAAATCTGGTAAAATACGCGACTTCCGGCGAAGTGAGCGGTGATTTTCAGCAGGTGGTCGGGTACGCGGGAATCTATCTCAAATAGCACCCAAGAGAGGGCGAGATGGTCGTGAGGACGAGGTTTGCACCAAGCCCCACCGGGTTTTTGCATATCGGTGGCGCGAGGACGGCCCTTTTTAACTGGCTATACGCAAAAAACAGGAAAGGGCAGTTCATCTTGAGAATCGAGGATACGGACTATTCGCGGTCGAACGAAGAGTCGGTAAACGCCATCCTCGACGGCATGCACTACCTTGGCCTCACCTGGGACGAAGGGCCCTTCTTTCAGTCGGAGAGGCTTTCCATTTACCGGCAATACAGCGAACGATTGGTCTATCAGGGAAAGGCATACCGGTGCTTTTGTACCAAGGAAGAGCTCGATGCTGAACGGACCAGGCTTTTAAAGGAGGGGCAGAAGCCGATGTACAACAGGCGGTGTCTCCATGCTCCACCCGCGGGGCGGGAAGAGCACGTTTTGCGCTTCAAATGCCCCGATGAGGGAGAAACGATCGTAGAGGACCTTGTCAAAGGGACGGTCCGGTTCAAGAACCAAGAGCTCGACGATCTCGTAATCGTGCGATCCGACGGGGTGCCCACGTACAACTTCACCGTGGTCGTGGACGACGCACTCATGGGGATAACGCACGTGATACGGGGGGACGACCACTTGAACAACACCCCCCGGCAGATACAGATCTACCATGCCCTGGGTTTTGCCCCTCCCCTCTTCGGCCACGTGCCGATGATCCTGGGGTCGGACAGAGCGAGGCTGAGCAAGAGGCACGGCGCACTGTCCGTCACCGCCTACCGGGACGCGGGATACCTCCCCGAAGCCATGACGAATTATCTCGTGAGACTCGGGTGGTCCTTCGGTGACCAGGAGATCTTTTCCGTCGATGAGCTCGTTGAGAAATTTTCAACCGATAACATCGGGAAATCTTCCGGAACCTTCAACCCCGAAAAGCTCCTCTGGGTCAACCACCAGCACATCATCAACTCTCCCCCGGAGAGGATCGCCCGCGCGGTTCTCCCCTTCTTCAAGCAGATCGGTGCCGACCCTTCGAAACACCCCCGATATGAGTACGCCGTAAAAACGCTCCAGGAGCGGTCCAAAACCCTAGCCGAACTGGCGGAGTCAGGGCTCTTCTACTTCACCGAGGAGATCGAGATAGAGGAAGAGGGGAGAAAAAAGCTTCTGAAGGCGGATATGGGCCCTCCCCTCGCATACCTGGTCGAACTTCTGGAAGATCTCGATCCCTTCGAAGAGGTTGGCATCGCAGGGTGCTTCGAAAAAGTGATGGAGCGCTTCTTGATGAAGCTGGGGAAAATCGCACAGCCCGCCCGGGTGGCCCTGACGGGAAAACGGGTGAGCCCGGGAATATACGAGGTCATATGGGTGCTCGGCAAAGATGTCTCCGTCAGGCGCCTCCGCAGGGCTGTTGACCTGATTCGGCTTGACTCGCAAAATCTATGACAATAAAATAGTTTTTTCGATGAGGAGTAGTGTAACGGCAACACGCTTGGCTCTGGACCAAGTTATCCAGGTTCGAATCCTGGCTCCTCAGCCAATTATCGGTCCCATCGTCTAGTCTGGCCTAGGACATCGGCCTCTCACGCCGAAAACGGGGGTTCGAATCCCCCTGGGATCACCAGACACAAAGGGCAGGCGAAGGCCTGCCTTTTTTCATGTCCACGGAAGCCCCCACAATGCGCCGAATCCGTTCGAATTAGCTTGACACCGGCAAGTACCGCCATTATCTTAATAAACATACGTCCGCTATTAATTTTTTATTAGCATTAACCAGCTTTGATGGTTTCAGGTGTCGAAATGGTTCTGGTATGGCGTCAACCATGAGACACGGAACATCACATTAACTACTCAAAAGGGGGGGTAACATGAAGAACAGAAAATTGGTCATTTGTTTGACCGCACTGACCCTGGTGACATTTCTTGCGGCCTCCGTGGTCTTTGCGGAAAACCCCAAAGTACCCGATAAAATCGTCATCGGTCACCCCGCAGCCCTGTCGGGAAAGTATGCAAAGGCCGGGGAGCAGGCAGTTGGCGGGATTCTTGCGAACATAAAATGGGTCAACGAGGTACACGGTGGGGTCACCTTAAACGGCAAGAAGGTGCCCCTGGACTATATCAAATATGACTGCGAGTCGAAGAAAGAGTCCGTGACAAGCCTTCTCGAAAGGCTCATTACGGTTGACAAGGTCCACTTTACCTTCGCCCCCTACAGCTCGGGTCTCACCCTTGCCGGCGCACCCATCGCCGAAAAGTACAGCATGATCTACATGGATCACGGCGGGGCCAGCGACAAGATTTTCGCTCAGGGGTTCCAGTACATCGTCCAGACAATCGGGCCGGCTTCCAACTATCACAGGGGAACCCTCACGATGATCCAGAAAACGTTCCCGGAAGTCAAGAGGGTGGCGCTGGTCTATGAAGATTCCGAGTTCGCCCGGGCGGTCATGGAGGGATCGGAAGGGCACGCGAAGAGGCTCGGTTTCGAAATCGTCTTCAAGCGCACCTACCCGAAGGGCGTTACCGACCTAACGCCCCTTCTGTCGGCGATGAAAGCATCCAACCCGGAAGTGGTCATCGGAGGAGGCCACTTCGAGGACGGGCAGCTCTTCAACAGGCAGCTTGCGGACCTCGACATCAACCCGAAAGCGCTTTCCCTCATTGCTGCCGCCACGCTTCCCGCCTTTTACGAAGCCCTTACGACACAGGCCGAGGGCGTCATGGGCCCCTCCCACTGGGAGTATGGCGTTACCTACTCGGCGGAGGCCGCAAAGAGAGCCAACCTGGAGTGGATCGGCCCAAGCCAGGATGAGTTCGTGAAGCTCTTCAAGGAAGCTCTCGGAAAGGACATAATCCCCGACTACCACGCCGCCGAATCGGGTGCTGCAGTTCTCGGACTCGTCATGGCCATCGAAAAGGCAAACAGCCTGAATTCGGACGTGGTGCGACGGGAACTCGGCGCGCTTACATTCATGTCTTTCTATGGCGGCTGGGACATCGACGACACGGGAAAGCAGGTGGGGCACGACATGGTCGACGTTCAGTGGCAGGATGGGAAACGGGTAATCGTATGGCCCACATCGGCACAGACGGGAGAGCTCGTTTTTCCCATGCCCACTTTCGCTGAAAAGGCAAAAGGGGTGAAAGCGGTTCAGAAAAAGTAAACGGGCGTAAAAGGGCTTTGCAAAAGCCGTGAGCTGTTCCTGAGATACCGAGACGATGACGCTCGATTATACACGCTGACAGAATAGCACCCCTCCCCGGGGATTGGTCTCCCCGGGGAGGATTTTTATGTCCGTCCTACACCCCCTGTCCGGAAACCGTCGGAGGAGCGGACCATGCTGCACGGACAACTGATAGGAAACCTGATACAGGGCCTGATACTGGGCGCAATCTACGGAATGGCAACGATGGGGCTCAGCCTGATATTCGGGGTGCTGAAAGTGGTGAACGTGGGCCACGGCGCTTTCATGATGGTGGGAGCCTT
>WVXK01000095.1:7401-10987 GCA_011773515.1 Deltaproteobacteria bacterium | reverse complement strand
GCATTCGCCGTTGGCATGGCCCTGGGATTTCTCTTCTATTACAGTTCGATAAGAAGATTGTTGAAAGCCCCCGAACTTGCCTCCCTTCTGGCTACCTTTTCCTTCGGGATCATTCTGGAAGAGGTAATAAAATTGATTTTCGGCTCCGAGTTCAGGGGGTACAACTGGGCACTGGGAAAGATAAAGATACCCTTCACCGTCCTTCCCTTTACAAAGCTGTTCGCTTTCTTTGGAAGCATCATTATCGCTCTCCTCCTGTACGTGTGGTTCAAGAAGACCAGGGCGGGAACGGCCCTGCGAAGCGTCGTCGAAGACGACGAGGGGGCCCGGGTGTGCGGCGTCAACGTGGGGTGGCAATATGCCCTCAGCTTTTCCCTCGGCATCGGCCTCACCGTTACGAGCGGGGTTCTGTTGACCATGTTCATTCCCGTGGGGATCAACCCTTACATGGGGGGGGGATACACACTCAAGGCATTTGTCATAGCAGTCCTGGGAGGTCTCGCATCCCCCTACGGCGCATTCTTCGGAGGCCTGATATTCGGCCTGATCGAAAACGGATCATACACTCTTCTCGCGCTCATCCCGAACGTCGAGCCCTTCGCGCTGACGCGATTTCTCTCCTTCCTGATGCTCCTGATCATTCTCCTCATACGGCCGACAGGGCTTTTCAGGACCAAGTGAGCTTTGGACACGATGAATAAAACGGCGCAAAAATATCTTCCCCTCATCCCGCTTCTGGTTGCCTATACCGGACTCTACCTGGTGGGAAGAACCCTCCCCGGGATGTGGCAGCTCATCGCCATGATCGCTTTTTACTGTGCCCTCGGCCAGGCGTTCAATCTTTTCCTGGGGATGACGGGATACGTGGACTTCGGATACGTGGCGTTTCTCGGGGTCGGCACCTACGGAATGGCCCTCGCCATTTCCCGCTTCTACGACGCGGGCCTGGGTATCGGCCTCATCGGCATCGGCCTGATCATGGCCGTGGGGATATCCACGCTCCTCTCGCTGGCCGTCGGTGCAGTCGCCCTGCGCCTGAGAGGCGCCTATTTCGCGATCGCCACCATCGGCGTCAACGAGGGTTTCCGTTACTTTATCGAAGGAGCAAAGATATGGAACGGCTCGGCGGGGATCATTTTCTCGGGGCAGATGAACAAGGCGTTCGGCAGGGAATTCGCAAACGTCCTGTCCACGTACTGGGCCGACGTGATGGTGTTTATCATCGCCGGGCTTTCCGCCTTCGTAACCCTCTTCTACATGAGGAGCAAGATAGGGTATGCCCTCACCGCCCTCAGGGAGGATGAGGACGCGGCCAAGGCGATGGGGATCAATGTAACCAAGTTCAAGATCATCGCATTCATTACGAGCGCCTTCTTCGCCGGACTGCTCGGGGCAGTTGCCTGGGCGGTGAAACTGACCTACGTCTTCCCCCCCGACGTCTTCGAGATCCTCTACACGATCGAGGCGATCATCATCGTCCTCCTCGGCGGCGCCGGCACGCTCCTCGGCCCCCTCGTGGGAGGGCTCATCTACGGCCTGTCCAAGTATTACCTGGCAATCATCCTGCCGGGATTCCAGCTCCTCATATTTGCGCCGATTATCATTGCGATAATCGTTCTCTTCCCGGAGGGAACGGTCGGCGTGCTCAAAAAGAAGGTGCAGGGAACGGCCCTCGAGAAAATAATCGTGTGAGGTCGGGCATGACCCTTTTACGGCTGGAGAACATAACGAAGCGGTTCGGCGGACTCGTTGCCGTGGACAGCGTGAGCCTTGAAGTCGACCATGGGGAGATCATCGCCATCGTCGGGCCCAACGGCGCGGGGAAAACCACCCTCTTCAACGTCATAAACGGCGTGTTCTTCCCCGATGAGGGAAGGATATTCTTCGAGGAAAAGGACATAACCATGCTGCCCCCCTACAGGAGGGCTCCCCTCGGTATAGGGAGGACATTCCAGATACCCCGGCCGTATGCCTCAGCCAGTGTGAGAGAGAACATCGCCATTGGCGGGATGTTCGGGTCACAGGGGCACAAACTGAGCGTCGATGAATGCATGGACATGGCAGACCGGTATATCGAGATGATCGGACTCACCGAGCACCGGAACAAACCGGCCGGGGCCCTGACGCCGACGGAGAAAAAGCTCGTCGAGATCGCAAGAGCCCTGGCGATGAGGCCGAAGCTCCTTTTGATGGACGAGGCGATGGCCGGGATGAACCCCAAAGATATCGACTATATGGTCGATTTGATCAAGCAGATAAAAGAGGTGGAAAAGATCGCCATCGTCGCCCAGGTCGAACACATCATGAGGGCAGTCGCGAGGCTTGCGGAAAGGGTCATGGTCATGCACCAGGGGGCGAAACTCGTCGACGAGACCACCGAACAGGCTTTGAGCGATCCCCGGGTGGTCGAGGTTTATCTCGGACACCCGCCGGAGGAAAAGGATGCTGAAAGTTGAGAGGCTAGAATCCGGGTACGGCCCCATGCAGGTTCTGTGGGAGCCATCACTGGAGGTGAAAAAAGGGACCATTACGTCCCTCCTGGGGCCGAACGGTGCCGGAAAATCGACACTTTTGTGGTCCATCTTCGGATCGGTGCAGCCCTGGAGGGGGAAGGTCGAATTAGAGGGCGCCGACATCACCTTCACGCCGACCCACAAGAAGGTCGAGCTGGGGATTACCCTCGTGCCGGAGGGAAAGCACCTCTTCAAGGGTATGACGGTGCAGGAAAACCTCACCATGGGCGCCTACCGGCGGGAAGCTCTGCGCAACATCGACCAGTCTCTCGATCTGGTCTACTCCCTCTTTCCGATCCTCGAGGAGAGAAAGGAGCAGGTGGCGGGATCGCTGAGCGGGGGCCAGCAGCAGATGGTCACCATCGGCAGGGCACTGATGACGAAACCCCAGCTGATCATGCTCGACGAGCCCAGCCAGGGGCTCGCTCCAAAGCTGGTCATGGAGGTCTTCGAAACAATCCACAAACTGAAGGAAGACGTGGGGCTCACCATTTTGCTCGTGGAGCAGAACGTGAGCGCATCGCTCGACGCTTCCGATTACGTGTACATCATGCACGAAGGACGCATCAAGGCGGAAGGGATGCCGGACGAAATCAGACGTTCGGAAGAAATACGGGAAGCATACCTCGGTATCTGACCCGGCTCTAAGGACATACGACGGGGAAGGTGAATGTTCGCCGGGAAAAAATCAGCTGCCCGGCTCCTCCCCTTTTCCCGGATGGCCTCTTCCTATGGTAAACACGATACCCCGTTCGGCCGGTTCTATCTCCTGTGCGATGTTTTTCCCGCCGTCAAAGGCGATGAGGGAATAGTTGCCATACCGGAAGATCTTCTTGTAGGCCCTTTTGACCTCGCTGGCATCATCATAATCGAACAGAACGGCCACCTTTTCCGGGTTGAGGGGATTTTTCATGACTTTTACGGTGAAACCGGCCTCGGGAAGCGCGATCTCTGCCGGAAAACCGGTCAGCTTCGACAGGATCCTTCTATCCGGGGATATATAGAGAAAAGAAACGCGCCCCAGCATATCATCCGTTACCGCATCTACCCCGGCAACGCGGAAGCCCTGGTCC
>WVXK01000095.1:0-7378 GCA_011773515.1 Deltaproteobacteria bacterium | reverse complement strand
TCCCTGTCTCCGGTAAATCCCGATATGACAGGGGGGATTTCGGCGCCGGTCGGCCGCCTGAAGGTGTCATAATCCCGGTCGACGGAAACCCTCGTCGGCCTGCTCGTAAAGGTTCCGGAGAAAGTGACCTTTTTCCCGTCTACTTTTACCAGGAAATCCTCCTTCGAGCGTTCGGTTTCCACCGTCACGGGGAGGCTGAAAAGATAGGGGCCGTTTCTCTGATCGATATAAAGTTCCAGGTGAAAGAGTTCCCCTTCCCGCACTATCCGGGGAGGTGCTATCTCGATGTGTGCCATCCCCGTTCCCTCCGTCCACCCGTCGATCAACCGGCCTAACTCCCGCCCTCCTTTCTCCGTGAAAGAGTCCCGCAGGTCATCCCAGCCGGCCCGGCCGGCTTCGTTTTCCTCGATGAAGGTCTTAAGTGAAGAAAAAAAGGCATCGTCACCGAGCGTCTTCCTGACCATGTGGAAAATCATTGCCGTTTTCCCGTATCCTATCGCCCTGGTGGCGAAGTCCACCCGGCCCTGAAACCGGGAAACGGGTATTTCCCGGGAAGGCGTCACGTAATTTACATAGTCGATGAGGATTTTCTTCCGGTACACGTGCCCCTCCCCCTTCAGTTCCTTGTACCAGTGGTCGGCCAGATAGGTGGTCAGCCCTTCCGACCAGTTCCCCTTATCCCTGTCGACCTCGACTAAATGGCCGAACCACTGATGCAAAAACTCGTGACCCAGGGAGGTCTCGGGAATGTAGGGGAGCGGAAGGATCCTGGACCCGAGGAGGGTATAGGTGGGGAACGAGTATCCCGTCTGGAATATGTTCTCCACGACGCTGAAAGACCCGAAGGGATATCTTCCCAGCATTTCCCCGTAGAGGTCCAGGTACTTTTTGACGCTATCCCGGTACAGCGTGGACAGGTGGTCTTCCTCCGGGAAAAAATAGGTATTGATGGAGACACCCCGGTAACGCTCCTTTCGAAGGACGTGCCTGCCACCCACGAGGGTGATGCCGTCTAAGGGAATGGGAGAATCGAATATCAGCGTTTTGAATCCTTTTTCGGGCGCTTCGGCGACTTTCACGCCGTTTGATTCTGACAGTGCCTCGAACCCCTCCGGGAGGGTAACCTCGAGGCGGTAAAGGCAGGGACGGCTGAAGGAGGGATACCACCCTGATATGAGCATGATCCCCCTCTCATCGATGATGTTGCTCCCCGTCACACCGACATTTTCGATCACCTCTTCCTCTTTTCCGGGGGGAAACAGGCCGTCATATCTGAACTCCAGCACCTCGCCTCCCCGGACCTCGATAACATGACCGGCTCCCTCTTTTTGCCCCGCCCTCCTGCCGCCGATTCTCACGTCGGTTACGTTCAGACCCCCCGTGCTGACAGGGCCTCCCGTCCCGACGGGAAGGGTGATTTTCCCCTCCCCTGCAATCCGGTTCTCGGCAGGGTAAAGGGTGACCTTGATGTGGCAGGCAGGAGTACCGGCCCCCCGGGAAGTGGACAGGGGGAGCAGGCTTGCGAGCAGCAATGCACAAAAGGCAGCAAAAAGCGAGGCTCTGCACGCCGGGGCGGTGTTTCGCACCCTGTCGCGCAACGGTATGAAGAACCAATCCATCTCTTCAAGAAAGGGAACGGTTAGATGTTGTAGAGGAGGTAGTCGGCGTCTTCCAGGGTCACGCTGTCCCTGTCCATCCGGTCGGGAACTTCGGGAAGGACAACCCGCAGGGAGACATCCGACCTTCTCTTTACCTGCTCGGGAATACCCCGCTTCCAGGAGTGCCCGCTTCCGGCCAGAACCACCACCGTCACGTCCGGGTTTTCCCCCAGGTAGCTCAGAAGTCTCGTGGCCATGGTCGTATCCCACACCATCTGCGCCTCACAGAAGTAGGTAAACGACCGGCCGTGGGAGCCGTGGGCACCGAGGGCCCTTCTTATGAAATTTTCGTATTTTTCGTCAATGTCGCAGCTCACGCCGGGCAGCATGGCCAGCTGTTCCCTGCTCAACGATGCGAAACCCTTCCTGGCTACCTGCTGGGGGATCTCACGGGGAACGTTGAGCCCGACGAGGGGGATCCCTTTTTCCCTTGCATAGAGGAGTATGTCACGGTAGAGCGGCCATGAGTTTCCCCAGTTGTCCTGAAAAACCTTCCTGAACTCCCTCTCGTTCATACCCCCTCCGACCCAGGAGTCGAGGGACTCCTGGCTGTTTGCCCGGAACATCTCGAGGCCAACGGCAACCCTGTCTCCCCGCTGGGCGAGCTCCTTGATGATCCTCAGCTGTGCGTCGTGGTGGTCCTTGTTGTCGTGAAATTCACCAACGAAAACGAGGCTGACCTCTTTCAGGTCATCGATCATGTCGTCGACGGTGACCCGGTGCATGCCGGAAACCTTCAAAATTCCTTCTTTCTTCCTCGCGTGCGACTGTATAATGAGAGCAGTGAGAGCAATTACTGAAAGTAACGAAATGGCCAAAACCCTTTTCTTTTTCATTTCGACCCAACTCCTCGTGAGAATTTACCGGGACCACTGCATGACCTTCCTGCCGGGCAAGGATCAAGAACAGCAACCACTTATAGGATATTGAACGGTCCCATTTCGATTCATCCTTTTCCGCCGGTATGGTTTCCCGGAAATGAAGAGGTATTCCGGCCACCCGGAGCCGAAATCTTCTGGTATGATAGTATCCCCGAAAAATATATGACCGTATTGACTTAATCGATCAGATAAAAGAGAATGAATAAGGAAATAGGGCAAAAGTTATGGATATTAAAAGGACATTCCTAATATTTTTCGTCTCGCTGGGAATTTTCGCGGGGACCATTGCGTTCAATTTGAACCTCTTTCTTTCCTCGAGGAACATAGCGAAAAAAATCGCCTCCGTTCAGATATCGGACAAAGCGAAAGGCAACCTTCCGGCTGTTAAGCCCGATGGGGGAAGGGAGGTGGAAAATCTGCTCTCTCTGACAAACATCTTCTCCCCCCGGTCGGGAATGGATATTCCGGGCAAATGGAGCGATATCGGCCCGGGTGTGGTCGAACAGGCGGAGGTCTCGTCCGATTTTCGTCTGTCGGGAACGATCTATTCCACCCAGGAGGACCTGCGGAGGGCGGTTGTTTTCTTCACCGAGAAAAGGGAAGAAAAGGCTTTCAGGGAGGGAGATTTCATCGACGGGAACACGCGCCTGCTCACCATCGAGAGGAATTCGGCAATCCTTTTGGTCGGCGACAAGAAGGTGGCGCTCAAGGTAATGCCCGGGGAACAGACGGCGGCGCAGCAAAGTGTGCGCACCAGCAGGCCCCGGGAGAGGCAACGGATGCCGAGCACGAAAGATCAGGGGCCGCAAAACGCAGACCTGAAGATATCGAAAATTGATGAGTTTACCTATGCCGTCGACGAGTCTTCCGTCGATTACCTGACGGAAAACATAAACAAGGTCATCACCCAGGTCAGGATCATCCCCTACTTTGAATCGGGGGAAGCCGCGGGGTTCAGGTTCGCGGCCATAAGGCCGGGAAGCGTATTTTCCGACCTCGGGTTCACTTCGGGGGATGTGATCAAACAGATAAACGGGGTGCCTTTGACATCGCCCGAAAAAATATATACTATCTTTCAGAATTTAAAGGACGAGCAGAGCATCCAGGTGGACATATTGAGGAGAGGGCAGAAAAAGACCATGGGATACGAAATCAGGTAAGGGAGCCCGGCATGGCACGAAGGGGGGGGAAAATAGTGTTCGTGGTTTCTGTTCTGTTCTGGCTGGTCGCCGCAAACCCGCCTTTGGCCCCGGCAGACCTTGAAGAGGGAAAGATCGAGCTGTCGAGCAACCCCGTCAAAATAACGACGACCCGCGATGCCTACTACCTGCAGGTGGGCATATTTTCCGTCGACAGAAACGCGGAAAACATAAAAAACGCCCTGGATAACGAGGGAATGGCCGTGACGGTCGAAATCATCGAAAACATAAGAGGGGAGCCATTGAAGAAGGTCCTGGTGGGGCCATTCGATACGGGCATCGATGCGGAGAGAGGTATGGACCGGGTCAGGGAGATAACGGGCCTTGAGCCCCTTGTGATCAGGAGGGGGCCGGACTACGAGGTTCCGGAACCCGCGGGAGAACCCGAAGCGGCCCTGCCCGGGGTTGTCGAAGGAAAACCGCCGGGGGTCGAAGAAAAAGAGCCGCCCCCGGTAGTGGAGGAAGAGAAAGCCCCCTTGCCCGAAATCCCGGTGATAGCCGAAGAACAGGATGAGGAGGAGCAGGTTGCCGGCGCACGGAAGCCAAAAACGCTTGAAAAGCCGCGGCCGCAGGTAACGGAAGAGCCCGTGGCCCCCCAAAAAGAGGAGAAACCGCCGGCCCTGGAGGCGGAAAAGCCCGTCACCGTCCCCGTGAGGGAAAAAGCGGAACCGGCCGGAAAAAAGGGACCCGGGATCTCCCTCGACTTCACGGACGTCGACATATCTGTCCTGATCAAGTTCATCAGCGAGGTGACGGGGAAGAACTTCATCTACGACGAGAAGGTCCGGGGGAACATCACGATCATATCCCCGAAGAAGATCACGCAGGAAGAGATGTACCGGGTTTTCCTCTCCGTCCTCCAGGTGAAGGGTTTCACCACCGTCGAGCAGGGAAACATCGTCAAGATCATCCCCTCCCGGGAGGCGAAACAGGAGGGGCTGAAGACCTTTACCCGCAAACGCTACGAGGTGACCGACGAGTTCATTACCCAGCTCATACCCTTGAAGTATATCGACGCGAAAGATGCCTCGCCCCTTCTCACACCCCTGATCTCCAAAGAGGGCCTCCTGACATTCTACGGCCCTTCCAACACCCTGATCATCATCGACAGGGGATCGAACATTGCGCGAATAGCCGATATTCTCTCCGAACTGGACATCGGCACCGCCGCCCAGGTCATCAAGCTGTATCAGCTCCAGCACGCCCCCTCCGACGATGTGAGCGATATCCTGTCCCAGCTCTACACGGGATCGGGAGTGCCGGTGACGACGCGCCGAGTCAAGGGGAGGCCCGCTCCGAGAGCGCAGCCCGCCGCTGCCGGCTCCGTGGCCGGGACAAAATTCATATCGGATGCCAGGACCAACAGCATCGTCGTCCTTGCCCCATCGGACCTGATCGAAGACATAAGCGACATGATAACGCAGCTCGACATACCCACCCCGGAAAATGTCGGGAAGATCAACGTCTACTACCTTGAAAACGCCGATTCCGAGGAGCTCGCAACCGTTCTGAACAATCTCATCTCCGGCCGGACGGGAGGGCCGACACCGGGGCAACCGGGGCAACCATCGACGATCAAGGGTATCATCGCACCCGAATTTGAAGGCCCGATCAAGATAACGGCGGACAAGGCAACCAACTCCCTCCTGATCATCGCATCGCCCGTCGATTATCTCACCCTCGTGGAAGTGATAAAGAAACTCGATATCAAGAGGAGACAGGTATACGTCGAGTCCGTGATCATGGAAGTGCGTATCGACAAGGGAAGAGACCTGGGGGTCGAATACCGGGCTGCATTCGAGCCCACGAGCAACAGCGCCGCCATCTTCGGCTCGAACTTCGATTTTTCGGGCAACGTGAACGATCTCCTCATTGCCCTTGCCGCGGGAAATCCCCTTCTCCTGGCCGGTGAAGGGCTCACCGCGGGCGTTATCGGCGGTACGGTGAGGCTTCCGGACGGAACGGAGATACCTGCCATCACGGCAATACTGCGCGCCGCCGAGGTCGCCACGAACGTGAACGTTCTCGCAACACCCCACCTGCTTACGACCGATAACCAGGAGGCGGAAATCGTGGTGGGCGAAAACGTTCCCTTCATCACCAGCCAGGCCAGGGATACGACCAACCTCTCGAATATCATCAACACGGTCGAGCGGGAGGATGTGGGCATAACCCTCAGGATAACTCCCCAGATTCACGAGAGCGATTTCGTAAAGCTCGATATATACCAGGAGACTTCCGCGATAAAAGAGGGCACGGCAATCTTTGACATCAACCCCGTCGGCCCCACGACGACGAAAAGGAGCGCCAAGACTAATATCATCGTAAAGTCGGGACAGACGATCGTCGTCGGTGGCCTCATGCAGGAGGTGAGAAACAGGAACGTCTCTAAAATCCCCATCCTGGGGGACATACCGCTCATCGGGGCGCTCTTTCGGTTCGAGTCGGACAGCTCGCAAAAAACCAACCTCCTGATTTTCCTCACCCCCAAGATCATCAAAGACGTGGGCGAGCTCGAAGGGGTAACTCTGGAAAGGAAGGAGTTGATGAGGGACTATATAAGGAAAAACCTGAAAAACAAGCGCGAGATAAACATCGAGGAATATAATAAGGTGTTGGATCCCTGGAAAATAGATAATGAATAACCTCCCTGATCTGGAGAGCAAAAGAGTGGACATAAAACCGGACAGCAGTCTCATCGACAGGATACCCGCTGCATACGCCCTGAAATTCGAAGCCGTTCCCTGCTGCGTGGATGGCGGGGGCAGGTTCCTCGTGGTATCGACGGAAACACCGCAGGAAATCATCGACGAGATGATGCGTATCACGGAAATATGGGCATTCGAGACCAGACCCCGGGAGGAGGTGCGCCAGCTCATCGACAAAGCCTACGAATCCTTACCGGAACAGGGCGATACCCCGGAGGAAACAGGTGAGGCCGCCATTTCCGGCCTCGACCCCTCGGCGCGGATCGAGATAACCCCCCGTGCCCACGACAGCCACGACGAGGGGCACATGATAAAGTTCGTAAACGCCATGCTGTCGCGCGCAATCGGACTGAAAGCGACCGATATTCATCTCGAGCCCCACGAGCACGAGTTCGGCGTTCGAAAACGGATCAACGGCGTATTGAACAGCGCCGCAAACCTCCCCCGCGAGCTTCACGAGCCGGTGGTATCGCGGATAAAGATCATGGCAGGCCTCGATACGGCGGAAAAGGACGTTCCCCAGGAAGGAAAGTTCCGGGTCAGGCTCGCTGGAAAGGAGCTGAACGTGAGGGTTTCCACGGTCCCCACGTCTTTTGGCGAACGGGCGGTCCTCCGCGTCAAGACCCGGTCGGGGGTTCTCGAGGATGCCGCCCAGTTTTTCAGGAACCTTTTCACCGAGGACGCACCCCGCCGGACCCACGACGACGCCTACGGGCTGGACGGGGAAGGGGCAGGCGAAAGGGATGATATTCCCACTCCCGCGGAACATCACGACCCGTCCGTCTATGGTGACCTGACGGCTCCTCCCGCCCCCCCCGAATCGGCGGACCCTGACACCCCGGACGAGCCCAACGACCGGGTTGTGTCCCGGATCGTGCAGAAGAACATTTTCCGTTCCCGGTACCCGGACTCTGCGGATCAAAAGAGCGCCG
>WVXK01000094.1 GCA_011773515.1 Deltaproteobacteria bacterium | reverse complement strand
ACACGCTGGGCCCGGATTATGCTCACCAAGCCCCGCCTGAACTTTTGATGCAACGCCGGGGGGATTCCCATCCGACCATTATCGCCTCGCTTCGCGGTTTTCGTTTCATAAGCACGATCGAGACAGAGAGCGGACGCGCGCTTGCAGAGGCCCTCACAAAGCAACTTACTGGCGGAGACTATGTGACCGCTCGACGGATGCGCGAAGATTATTGGATGTTCCGCCCGACTCATAAGATTTTCCTTGCTACAAACTATAGGCCGACCATCAAAGGGACCGATCGTGCAATCTGGCGAAGAATCCGATTGATCCCTTTCATAGTCGAGATCCCCCCAGAAATGGAGGACCTCGAGCTCGCCGAAAAACTCCGAGAGGAACGCGACGGGATTTTATACTGGGCAATCCAGGGATGCACCAGCTGGCAAAAAAACGGGCTCAGCGAGCCAAACATCATAAACGAAGCCACAGACGCTTACCGAAAGGAACAGGACCTTTTGGGACGTTTCATTGATGAAAAATGCGAAGTGAAATCGGACTTTGAAGCAATGGCCTCAGAGCTCTATTCAGAGTATCAAAAATGGTGCGAAGAGAGCGGGGAAAGGCCAATGAGTAAAACCGCATTCGGGACCCGATTATCCGAAAGGGGCATGATTCAGGAGAGAACTAACAAAGCAAGACTTTGGAAGGGCTTACGCGTTCTTACCCCAATGAATTGGTGACGCGGTGACGCGATGTGACACCATATATATATAAAGCCCCTACGCGCGCGCGCGTGTAAGATTAAACCCAAACCCGCGTCACAACGCGTCACTCTTTGTAACTCCCCGGCATTAAATAAGATAAAAAATGGCAACGCGTCACTCGAGTGACACCGGATCGCGTCATTTTTGCGGTACAATTTCCGCGAAACGCCAGGGGTACAACATTCGGTCGCTCGAAAATCGATGCCTGTAATTGATTATTTGTGGACATAGAGGGCCATATCAGGAAATAAACACTTGACAGGTTTCTATCATGTGCTATATTCGGACAAGGATGGACTATAAGGGGTTATTATGAGGAAAACTCAAAAGGCTCTAACACTGTCGGAATCGATGATGATCCCGGATGCGGCTTTAAGGCTCGAGAACGTAGCGAAGCGATTCCTGATGGACCAGGATGTTAAAATCAGCTCGCGGAGAACCTACGAGAGGGCCTTAAAGCCATTCCTTCAATGGATCAGTCTCAGTGACACAAGAAAGCCCGGGAGGGCGGATATCCTAAAGTACAGAGAGACACTTTTGAGCCAGGGGCTTGCAGCTAACACTGCGAGCCTCTATATCACGGTCGTTCGGAAATTCTTTGAATGGCTCGAATCCGAAAAGCTGTGGCCGAACATCGCTCGGGAGGTGAGGGGATCCAAGCGTCCCCGGGGACCTCGCCGGCAAGCGCTCACACACGAACAACTGAAACGGCTTTCTGATTCAATCGACAGAGAGACAACGATCGGAAAGCGCGATTATGCAATCTTTAGATTGGCAATCGCGACGGGGATCCGGAGCATGTCGATTGTCCTGGCGAACATCGAAGATATCAGACAGGAATCAGGATATGCGGTCTTGCGGATCCAAGGCAAAGGACGGGACGCAAAAGATCACGAGGTGGGGCTTGCCGAATCCGTACATTCGGCCATTATGTGCTATCTGGCAATGCGGAACGGGACCCGAGAGGGGGATCCGCTTTTTATCTCGCATGGGAATCGATCCAAAGGCCGGCGCCTTACAACGCGAGCCCTCTCGAGGATTTTCAAGGAACGGCTTCGAGCAATCGAGATCGATGATCCCCGCCTAACGCTTCATAGTCTCAGGAACACGTTCATAACGCATGGATTCGAGGCCGGCGTCATCGATCACCGGATCCAGGATGTGACAGGCCATGCCAGCGTCGATATGCTAAAAACGTATCGGACGGTACGCAACCGCTTCGATGAAAATGCTGCAGAGTGGAAAGTTGCCGAGTATCAAAAAGAGAAAGGAATTGTCTAGCATGAGTAAACCAAAGCGGAAGACCAAGCCAAAGCGGAAGAAAAGACAGGGCGCGCTTGACGCTGAAATCGGATCGATAAAGCTCTATACATTGAAAACACTCGCGGAAAAGCTCGGTACCACAGAGCGCACGCTCCGGGAGTACATAAAAAAAGGCCGTCTCAAAGCAACACTTGTCGGGGGGGCCTGGCGGGTATCGCAAAAGAACCTCGAGGAATTTTTCAAAGAACAAAGCGAATAACGGTTAGAGGTGGACACCGAGATTTTAAAAAGGGAAAGGGGTTTGCTATGGGCGACGACGTCCTGAGCGGAAAAGAAGAAAGGCTCCCGGAAACCAAGGAGGAAATTGTCGGCTTCTTCGTCAAGATAATGAGTCAGATAGGCTCAGATATTGATGAAAATGGCATGGTGCTGAAGCAAATCAATCTCGAGCTTAAAAGGATCAACGACAAGCTCGAGGGGATCAGAGTCCTATAGCGTTGATTTGCAGACGCGGGCTTAATGCTCTGAAAAACCACAGACGTTGCCGCGTGCGTCCCTCAGAACACACGCGAGCCGATGCGACTAACAGGGAGCTTGCTGGAATTAAACGGAGACGCCAAGAGAAGCGAAAACAACCGTATACTCGCTCCCATTGCCATGCCGCGCGTCCAACGGTTATTTAACGGTTAAGACAATTCACGTTCGAAAAGTCGCGCGGGGAGTGGGAAAAAGATTGATTGATAGCGCGCTTCTCATTATGAAGTAAGCACAGGTATCGCAAATAAAGATTTTCAGCTGTGGGTTTGGACCAATAGCTGAGCCAAAGTGATAGAAGCGTTCCCACCACCGAACAATCCGAGATTGTGCAGGCGCTTCAGGAGGGGACGCTTTTTTTGAGGGAATCATGCCCGTTTCACTCTCTGCAGAGGCCAGGCTCGAGCTCGCCAGAAGGCGCCCGAATCTCAGGCTCAAAGCCGAGATCATCAAGAACTACAAAGCGGCGACCGAGGCGATCATCGACGTGACGGATCGCGTGATCAGCTGGGGCAGATATGAGAACGACTCGACGCTCGCCTCCCTTGACTGGTTGATGCCGAACCTCACGATGATGCTCGACAATGCCGACGGCTATTTCCGCGAGGGATATTCAGGCTCGATCTGGGATGCGAGCCCGGCAAAAGCGCCCTATGAGTGCGTCCTGCGGATCCGCCTCTATGTCGATCATGCAAGCGGTAGCGACATGGCGCTCGAGTATCTCGGTCGGATCATCGACTGCTCTCTGCAGGCCGATAGCAATTTCGCCACAGCTGAGCTCGTCACCTATTTCGAGCCGGCGAATGTGCTCAACATCGAATGTGGCGTCCGCGATGGATCGTGGACAAAGTGGGACGGCACCAGCCAGGTGCGAAATAGCAAGGGGGGGCTCTGTTTTGCCGCGCCAGATATTACATGGTTCGGTTGCTGGACCGATCCGGACGGGCGTCGGGTTTGTCGCGCTGAAACCCTATGGACTTCTACCTTGATGCTTATTATCAAAAAACACGCGAGCACAGGGGAGGAAGTGCTTCCACAAATGAGATTCGGAACGTCGATGATGCTGCGAAAAGACAACCTGGTTGATACAGATGTACGGTCCGAAGACAATCCGAGCGCAACCTGGCCCTGGCATTACTACAATCCGCCCGGCTATTTCGAGCTTAGCCCGAGCGAGATCATCAAGGATCTCATGACGACGGTCGCCGGCTTGGGTAGCAGTCTCATCGATAGCAGCTCCTTCTCGACGCTCGACACCTATTTTGCCGGCCAGAGTCCGGTATACGACCTATGGTGTTCACTCTATGAAAAGAAGAAATATGCCGAGCACGTTCTCGAGATCCTCTCCTATGCCCCGGAGACCTTTCTTTTCTGGTCCTACGATTCCAAGCTCCACATGGTCAAGATCCCCGCCTACTCGACAACGCCGACGCCCTATGTCTTTAGCACCAGAGAGGACGTGAACAACATCGTTTCAATTGACGAGATTGGCAGATACGAGGAGCGACTGGCGACGACGCTCGGCGTCTCCTATGGCGCGCGGACGGTCCAGGACCAGTGGACGCTCGAGCGCGAGCTTCTCATAGGTGGCAAGGCAAACACATACGCCGATGTCATCATGAACAAATGGGAGCTCGAAAAGAGCATCTCGCCGACTCCCCAAAAAGTCAAAAAGAGAAAATTTGAAAAGCCCTGGTTCAGCGCAGATTATGGAACGGCACATTTCGCAAGGATAGAGGCCTACGTCGATAACTATTTTTCGGTCTGGGGCAAGCCTGTCGATCGTTACGCGATAACATCGACCCCGGCAAGCCTGGAGGTCGAGCAGGGCGACGTGATCGCGCTCGACGTTGCGGAGCGCAACCTTTCAAACAAGAAGCTCTTGGTGATAGGAAAGGGCTTCGACTTTGATCACTATGAAGCGATCTTTAAATTCAGCGACCAGGAGTTTGCATCATGACGGTCCGCCCTAAACCCGTTGCTCTGGGGGGGCAAAGTGGCGGGGGGGCTTCGATCCCCTCCCCGCCTGGACCGCTTTTCCGCGCCAATGTGCTTTATGTGCATAAAGGCCGCTTTGCAGACATAGAAAAGACCTTGACACGGTTTCGAGCTGAATGATTCGATTCTATCAGGACGCCGAGATGATAATTCCCTATTATAAAATTGGAAATCTAGCGAAGTCGATTCGTTCTTTCCTTTGCTTCCAGAGATTAATAGCCACGACGTCGCCTTGGAGCGGTGCCGGCGAGCCCGGGAAATTCCCTTTCCCTTATTTTTCTTAGGAAGCCTCGGTGTCCGCGGATCGGCTTCGCTTTTTTATCCCCGGTCGAGGGCATTAAGGGGGATTGTTATGGGCAATGAGAGAGAAGAACGCGAATTGCTTCCGCACGAGAAAGCCGCTGGGGGCTTAAGCCTCAATGATGTATTGGCTGAACAGGAGACGCCGTTCAAGTATGACGACCGCGATAAGGAACGCGCCTTTGATTCAGCGCTTGAATTTCCTTTAACCGAGGACTTTCGAGCAGGAGACACTTATAATGCAAATCTCTTTGTGAACCAACACGGAGCACATATCCGTTGGTGCGAGCCTTTTCGGAAATTCTACGTCTGGAATGAAAAGCGATGGGAACCTGATGCAAAAAAGAAAATCTCAGAGTTTGCTCAAAAGACAATTCGAGAGCTCTATTCCGAGGCGAAAAATTGCGAAGATTCAGATCAGCGACGTGAGCTCGCGCGGCATGCCGTAAAAAGTGACTATAAGCATCGGATCGATGCGATGATCGAGCTCGCAAAACCTAAAATTGCGATATTGCCGGAAGAACTCGACAAGGATCCCTGGCTTCTAAATTGTGAGAACGGGACGCTTGATCTCCGAACGCTCGAAATTAATTATGGGCGCCGCGAGCATTTCATCACAAAGATTGTGCCGGCAAGATATAAACAGGGAGCTCCTGCTCCTACCTGGTATAGCTTCTTAAACGATGTCACAAATCGAGACGTTGAATTGCAGCGTTATCTGCAAAGATCAGTAGGGTACGCTCTCACCGGTTTGATTCGCGAGCATGTGCTTTTCTTCTTATACGGAAGCGGTCGAAATGGCAAAAGCACGTTCCTGAACGCGATCATCG
>WVXK01000093.1:58168-60087 GCA_011773515.1 Deltaproteobacteria bacterium | reverse complement strand
TTGGCAGAGCAGCTGACTCTTAATCAGGAGGTTCCGAGTTCGAGTCTCGGGTGGCCCACCAACCTCATTATCCAAGAACATTGGTAGTTCAGAGTTCCGAGTTTAAAATCTAAAAACAGTTCTATCGCTCGATCAATGTGCCTTCGAAACTGAGAATTCGAAACCCGAATAGCATATCTTGTTGACATCATACTGGAATAAATTGTAGATTTTAGTTATCCAACGGACAGTTTTCGTCGCCACTGCAGTAAACTCCTCCTCACGCGGGCGGGCAGGTGAAATGACGTTTTCCTCCCGAAAGCCATTTCCAATTGATTCACGCTGACACACTCTTTATATGAATTGAACAAAAGTGTCGCAATGAAAAACAGGCATTGAGAAGTCCCTGGCAGGATGCGGTATAGTGCCGGCTTTTGTTTTGCACATGGGACCAATTAAAATAAGACTCCAGAAAACTCGTGATATGAGGTTTCTTTCAGAAAAAGGCAACAATGGGAAAGGGGGATGGAATGGACGAGAAAACTTCAGCAAACAAAAGGGAAGAGTTTTGCATCTCCTGTAACGAGATATTTACTGTTTCGATCGAGCCGACAAGTGAGCTTTTTGTTGAGGCAGAATGCCCTTACTGTGGTTACCTCCACCAAATTCCTAGCGGAACTGAGAAGAGCGAAAGCAACTAAAAATCTAGTCGCACAAGTGGGGTCAGTTCCCATATCCTCAGGTTTTCACACCGCTCCCATGAGGGAGAACGGGTAACCGGCGCGCAATGGCTCTGTAAAATGTGAGAAAATGGGAACTGACCCTTCAGGCCCCGGAATCTAAGCTACCCTCACCTCCGATGTGCAGTGCCCGCAGCGGACGGCTTTGATCGGAATGGTCGAATAACAGTATTCACACTCCTTAGTCGTCGGCTCCTCGGGCTGAACGGCTTCCTCTGCCCTCTTGAGCTTGTTCATGGCGCGGATAACCATGAATATGGCAAAGGCAATGATGAGGAAGCTGATGATCGTGTTGATGAACAGGCCGTAATTGAGGGTTACTGCCCCCGCCTCATTCGCAGCCGCCAGGGTGGGGAAAGGGCCGGGAGTCGATCCCCCCTTGAGAACGATGAAGAGGTTTGAGAAATCGACCTTGCCGAGCAACAAGCCGATTGGTGGCATGATCACATCAGCAACTAAGGACTTGACGATCGCACCGAAGGCCGCCCCGATTACAATTCCAACCGCCATGTCGATGACATTGCCTCTCATGGCAAATTCCTTGAAATCTTTCAGCATTTTACATCTCCTTTCCATATTCGGGTCAAGTGGGGTCAGTTCCCATATCCTCAGGTTTTCACACCACTCCCATGAGGGAAAACGGGCAACTGGCTACGTAACGGCTCTGTAAAATGTGAGAAAATGGGAACTGACCCTTCATCCGGACGCGTGCATGTTCGTCCTCAGAAAGGTGGCCAGGTTGACGTCGCTGTTGTTGATTCCCAGTTTCTGCCGGATCCGCTCCCGGTGCCTGTTGATGGTGGCCGGTGAGACCCCGCGCAGTTCGGCGATCTCCTTGGTCCGCAGTCCGCTCTTGATCATGGTGCAGATCTGGATCTCCGTGGGCGTCAGAACCTGAAACTTCTTCGACAGGTTGCTAACGAAGGGGGATGTGATCTCCTCGAGGTTGTCCTGAATGAGCTCGACGAACTTCCTCTGGGATTTGGGCACGGCAATGAAGAGCTCGTTTAGGATCGGCATCAGTACTTTCTCCACGTTATCCCGGATGTCCCGGTGGATCTCACGTTTTTCCTCCTCAATCCTGGCCAGGACGGTTCTCAGGGCCGTGTTGGTCTCCTGGAGAGTCTGGCGCTCAACCACCAGCTGCCGGTTCGTCTCCTGAAGCTCCTGCTCCGCAATCATGCGCATGGCAATGGCGCC
>WVXK01000093.1:15711-58159 GCA_011773515.1 Deltaproteobacteria bacterium | reverse complement strand
TAAGCCGGCGGCCGCTCCTCCAGGTAGCAGACCGTCACCTCACCCGCCGGCTCCCCGTAGAGGTGGACGACCGAAGACTGCCGCCAGCCGGTCAGCCTGAAGTTTGCGCTTTTATAGTTCTTGTCCAGAAAACTGATCCGGGCACAGGTAACCTCCGGGTACTGCCAGGAGGGGGGAATTATGGCGACAGTGCCCTCGAGCACCTCGTCGATGGAACCGTTGGCCGGCTCGCCCAGCTGAGCGATGGCGTAAAGGCAGTTGAGCTCCTTGATCCTTTCCCTGAGCGCCCACTCGACCTTGGCCGGGTCGCTCTCCTCGCTGGGGGCGAGGCGCCACTGAAAGGGTGAGGGTGATACCTTCGGTTTACTCCTGCCGGGGTTTCCGGGATAAGGTGGTTTGCTGGCCATGCCGTGTTTCCTCCCTGCATATCTTTATGGTGCAGAACACTGGCAATCAAATGGCATAAAAAATACCTACAATTAATAGGCATTACTTGTGCAAACAAACCGTATTTACCGATACATCCTACTACAATAGTCTACTTCAGACAACTCTTTTTCTTAAATGCAGACAGGAGGCAACTATGCCCGAGATTTTAGAAACCATTCTTAAGGAGCGGAGAAGCCAGCCCCACCAGCTCATCGAAGTCCTCCACGACATTCAGGAGGCCCAGGGTTACATCTCGAGAAATGCTTTCGAAACCGTTTCAAAGGAGCTCGGCATTCCCCTGATCGAGGTCTTCCGGGTTGCAAACTTCTACAAGGCTTTCTCCCTGAAACCGAGGGGAAAGCACGTCATAACCCTGTGCAAGGGAACGGCCTGCCACGTGCGGGGTGCCAACCCCCTCATCGAGCAGGCCCTCACCCTCCTCGGCGTTGAGGAGGGAGAGGCCACCGATGACGGGCTCTTTTCCGTGGAAAGCGTCAACTGCATCGGGGCCTGCGCCCTCGCGCCGGTAGTCGTTCTCAACGAAACCTATCACCCGCACATGACGCCCGCAAAGCTGCGGGCGCTCATTCGGTCGGTGCGGCGGAAAGAGGAGAAAAGGGCAAATGTCTAGAATCGAATCCATTTCAGAACTGAACGCCTTGCGCTCATCTATTCTTTCCGGGCGCAGGGATGAAGACGTCCTGATCACGCTGTGCGGGGGCCCCGGTTGTCAGGCCACCAATTGCCAGGAAGTCGTTTCCGAGGTCAAAAGGGAGATGAGAAACAACGGCCTCGGTGAGAACGTGCGCCTCCGGGTAACAGGTTGTCACGGCTTCTGCGAGCAGGGCCCCATCATGGTCATCGACCCGGCAAATATCTTCTACGGGCACGTAAACCCGTCCGACGTCGGTGAGATCCTCAAACGGACCGTCATACGGGGTGAACTCATCGACCGGCTCCTCTACACCGATCCGACCACGAATGGGAAGGTGGCCACGGAGGCCGAGATTCCTTTCTACCGGGCACAGACTCCCACCCTCCTCTCCCAGAACAGGCAGGTGGACCCCCTCTCCATCGATGACTACCTCGCCATCGGCGGATACGCCGGTTTTGCCAAGGTCCTGGCCGAAATGGACCCCGAAAAGGTCATCAAAGAAATCGCGGCTTCCGGCCTCAGGGGGCGCGGGGGCGGCGGTTTTCCCACGGCCAAAAAGTGGGCTGCCTGCAAGGCCGCCCACGGCGAGGAGAAGTACGTCATCTGCAACGCCGACGAGGGTGATCCGGGCGCTTTCATGGACAGGGGGGTCCTCGAGGGCAACCCCCACTCGGTGATCGAGGGAATGCTCATCGGGGCATATGCAATCGGCTCCGAGCAGGGCTACATATACGTACGCAACGAGTACCCCATCGCCGTCGACCACGCCCGGGTGGCCATCCAGCAGGCGAGGGATCACGGTCTCCTCGGCACTGACATCCTCGGCTCGGGGATGGACTTCGATATCGAGATAGCCCGTGGCGGCGGGGCCTTCGTCTGCGGTGAATCGACAGCCCTCATGGCTTCCATCGAGGGCAGGGTCGGCGAGCCCCGGCCCAAGGACGTCCACACCGTCGAGCACGGCCTCTGGAACAAGCCCACCACGCTGAACAACGTCGAGACGTGGGCCAACATACCATCCATAATCAAGAAGGGTGCGGCCTGGTTCGCCGGCATGGGCACGGACAGCAGCAAGGGCACCAAGATCCTCGCCCTCACCGGCAGGGTCAGGAACACAGGGCTCGTCGAGGTGGCTTTCGGCACCACCATCCGGACCGTCGTTGAGGAGATCGGCGGAGGAAGCCGCGACGGAAAAAAGATCAAGGCCGTCCAGACGGGTGGTCCCTCCGGCGGATGCCTGCCCGCTTCCATGTTCGACCTTCCCGTGGACTTCGACATCCTCTGGGAGAAGGGGTCCATGATCGGGTCGGGAGGGCTGGTGGTCATGGACGAGAAGACCTGCATGGTAGACGTGGCCAAGTACTTCTTGAATTTTCTCCAGGACGAGTCCTGCGGCAAGTGCGTCCCCTGCCGGATCGGGGTGGACCGGATGCTGGAGATCATTGCCGACATTACCGAGGGAAGGGGACGGCCCGACCAGATCCCCCTGCTTCAGGAACTGGGGGAGACGGTGGCCCATACGGCCCTGTGCGGGCTGGGGAAAACAGCCCCCAATCCGGCGCTCTCCACCCTTCGCTATTTTCCCGAGGAATACGAGGCGCACATAAACGAGGCAAGCTGCCCGGCCGGCGTGTGCACGGCGCTCATCGAATACTCCATCGACGCTGCAATGTGCGACGGCTGCGGGGCATGCCTTGTCTCCTGCCCTCAGGAGGCCATCCGGGGGGAAAAAGACCAGCTTCACACCATAGACCGGGGGGCCTGCAACAAATGCGGCATCTGCCCGACCGTCTGTACCCGTAACGCCATCATCGTCCAGTAAAGGAGGGAGCAACATGCATCATAAAGTGAATCTTACGATCGACGGGGCGAGCATCAGCGTAGCGAAAGGGACGAGCGTTCTCGAAGCAGCGCTGCAATACGCCATCTGTATCCCCCACCTCTGCCACATGCCCACCCTGACCGACATCGGCGCCTGCCGGCTGTGCATCGTTGAAAATGTCCAGAACGGAAAGTCGAAGATCACCGCTTCCTGCACCCTGCTCGTCCAGGAGGGGATGGTAATCCGTGCCAACTCGGAGCAAGTCAGGAATCTTCGCCGCAACATTGCCGAGCTGCTCGTCACCCAGGCCCCCAATTCACGGGCCATCCAGGACATCGCTGTCCGCTGCGGCGTCACCAAACCCCGTTTCTCCCTCCGCCGTGACGACTGCGTTCTCTGCGGCCGGTGCGTCCGGGTCTGCAACGAGCTCTACCAGGCCCACGCCATCGGCTTCGTCGGCCGTGGGAAGAACCGCCGCGTGAAATACCCCCTCGAGGAAAAGCCCGAATCATGCGTGATGTGCCGGGCCTGCGTAACCCTCTGTCCCATGGCGGTGACGCCCTGTGACGGTCCGATGGACGCGGGAGAAGAGTACTTCTGCGGCAAGTGCGAGTCGATAACCTTGACGCCGCAGTACAGCGTGGGAGACTGCATCCGCTGCGACCTGGGCGAGGGCTTTCACTGCAGCAGGCAGACGTAGGGTCCCGAAAAGGATTAACTCCTCCCGTGGATCGCCGTGGCCCGAAAGGGCCGGCTGTCGCTAACCATCTTTCCCGTAAAAAGCTTTGCCCGGGACGCAAAAGCCGGTGACTTCCCGATAATCACTCTTCTGAAGGGGGAAATTGCCGCGATTTGGATGTTTTTGGGGATTTGTGATGGTAATTGTGCGGCCATTCACGTCTTAAGATGCCTGCTATGTGCCGAAATCACTGACCTTCCCGACGCTTTTACCCCTGGCAGCCCCCGGAAAAAACAAGACGCCTCAGGCATTCAGGGGAAAATAGCACCGTTTGCTAATAAAGAATGTGCGGAAATTTCCGAAAATATAGTGAACAGTGATAAATCTTTACTTTATTCGGCTGGGAACATATGCTCCTGGTACTTAACTTTACCGTTTTCTACGGGTTGTGAAATGCAGGATCTTACTCGCGGGAAAAAGCAGAGCACGATTGCGCGCAAGTTTACCAACATCATCGCTATTCTGTATGTAATCCCCATGCTCGTTACCGTGTATCTCCATGTGAACAGCGAACTCGGCCAGGAGGGGAACAACACCCAATTTTCCATAATCATTATCTCTTTCCTATTCCTCGGGATAGCGGGATACGCAATCCTCAGGGGAATCAACCGATCCTGGGAAAAAACCCTGGAAAATGTGAAGGCGGTAGCGTCGGGAGAACTGAACCGGAGAGCGGAAACGGAATCCCGTGATGAAATGACCGAGTTCTCGGAAAACGTCAACAAGATTACGGAGACCCTGCAGAAAAACGTAAACGAACTGAAAGAATCCAAAGCACAGATCAAAAGCCTGTTGAACCACATATCGCATGCCGTTGAATCTCCCTTTGAACTCGACAGGCTCCTGAAAGTTTACCTGTCCAGCATCTCGAATATCATCGGATTCAGGAAGGGGGTCATGGCGGTGAACAACGACCCACGAGGTCTCAGGATAATCACCCAGATAGGGCTCACGGAGGACGAGAAAAGCGCTTTCCTTACGAAAGGGAAAAAGACGCTTAACCTGGTCATGGAAGAAAAGCGCCCCGTCTGCATCATCGAAAACAGCATGCCAGGTGAAAACATGGAGGACCACCTTGAGTTCCAAGCGTTTATCGGGGACAACATCTCCACGCCCCTTGTCAAATCCCACAGGGTGTTTGGGGTCTTGACGATGGCAGCGGGGGCGGAGACATGCCGTGATACGGGGGAAAACCCGGACGGCAGGCAGAAAAATACCATCACCGATGACGAAATGGTGATGATCAAAAACCTTTCGGCACAGATATCCACGGCTATTGAAAACACGGAATTGCGAAAAGAGATGGAAAAAACATACTTCGACAGCATCACGGCCCTTGCCGCGGCAGTCGAAGCCCGGGACATATATACCAACGGCCATTCTAAGAGGGTATCTGCACTTTCAGGAGCTATAGCCAGAGAGATGAACCTGCCGGAGCAGACGGTGGCGTACGTTCAGGACGCCTCCCTCCTTCACGACATCGGCAAGATCGGGATTCCCGATTCGATACTCCATGAGATCTCCCATGAAATGCCCGAGTCCTGGTTCGATGTCATCAAGAAACACCCCGTCATCGGGGAAAATATCATTAAACCGCTGCGATCCCTTACCCACCTCTGCCCGATCGTCCGGCATCACCACGAGAGGTTCGACGGCACCGGGTATCCCGATGGCCTCTCCGGGGAAAACATACCGGTGGAGTCCAGGGTAATAGCGGTTGCGGACGCTTTCGATGCAATGACATCCGACCGCCCCTACAGGGACAGGTTGACGACGGAGGATGCGGTGTCAGAGCTCAAGAAAAACGCGGGCACCCAGTTTGATGCCGAACCGGTCAGGGCGCTTTTGAGACACATGAGCAGTGATAGCTCAAAGGAGAGGACAGAGATCGTACCATAAAACTGCCGGGGAGACACCTGACATGAAGAGAAACGTTTTATCATCACTGCGCGAGTATCCCGAGAGAGACGAGCGGGTTCTGATCCTCTACTCGGTGATCGCCTATCTGCTGATCCTGGCAACGAACGCTGCGATAGACAGGCTCATATTCTTTCAAAAATCCTTCTGGGTATCTTTCCTTTCGCAGGTCTCCGAGTTCAACAACAGTTACCAGTTGATCACTCTTGCCTTCTGCCTTTTGTATGGCGTCATTGCATCGAAAATAGTTGCCAGAAAAAGGCGCTGGGGAGAGGACCTTTTAAAGAGCAAAAGGAAGATGAAAGCGCTGCTGGACGCGATTCCCGATACCATGTTCAGGCTCAAAAAGGACGGGACGCTGCTGGAGTCAGTCAAGGAAAACCAAAATGACAGCCTGTCGAAGCCGTTCAGCGAATTCCTCGGAAAAAAAATAGACGCTTTCCTCCCGCCGGGCGTCCACGCCGAAGTCGTGGAATACGTAAACCTGGCAATCACCACCGGCGAAATGCAGATCTTTGAATATCAGCAGGTCATCGGCGAGGATACGTACCATCACGAGGCAAGGATAACTTCCACGGGAGCCGATGAGGCACTCGTAATCCTGCGTGACATCACGGTCAGAAAAAACCTGGAGGAAGAGCTTCGCGCTCTGCTGATCACAGACGATTTAACGGGGCTGAACAACCGAAGGGGCTTTTTCCTGCTCGCCAATCAGCAGATGAAGCTTGCCGACAGGACGAAGAGCGAGATGCTGCTCTTTTACTCGGACTTTGACGACCTGAAGTGGATCAACGACACGTTCGGGCACCAGGAAGGTGACCGGGCAATCACCGAGGTGAGCGAAATTTTGAGGAAATCCTTCCGCAAGTCCGACATCATCTCCCGTCTCCGGGGAGACGAGTTTGCCGTTCTGTTGATAAACGTAACAGGCTCGGACGTCGAGTCTATCATTGAAAGGCGGTTCAGGGCCGGAATCGATGAGCTCAACGGACGGCCAGACCGAAAATACACGGTCTCCCTGAGTATCGGGACGGCACGGTACAACCCCAAAACACCGTGCACCATCGATGACCTTCTCGGCAGGGCCGACGAACTCATGTACCGGGAGAAGAGGTCGAAAAAGAAAAGAGGCATCAGAACAGCCCCTCGCAATATCTGAGCGAGAAACTCTTCTGCCCAAACCCGCATCCCGGGAAAAATATCTGCACCCGCTCATGGGGGATGAGCAAAGGGCTTTTTTTTGGTAGTCTATAGGAGAGGGGAAGGCACCACCTCCGGGGTTGTCAAAAATGTATGTGACACGGATGACTTTTGTCCCGAGCTATGACAGATTCCGTATCGTCAGGCTCTGCAGAAGGATAGGTGTTCCCTTTCATGAGCTGGTAAACAATAGAATCCCGGGTATGGTAAAACGCCAGCCGGGTGGCCCGTCGAGAGCGCGGGCGAAGGCAAAACGAGGGAGGGCCACCGCCGCCTTCGCCGGGACCTCACCGGGCAAATAGAGAATCTTTCTCCGTTTTTTTATAATCAAAGGTGACGGTACACAATACCACCGGGAGATCCCCCCAACCAGGTTACCACTTGGACAATCGGGGATCTCCTTTTTCTTTGAATCCACTACGTTGAGGGATGGACCCGGAATCCGGGGAAGGGGCAAAAGTGTAATTTGAGCCCCGGTTATTACAAATTCGTTATATTTTTCGAAACTGCAGCTCCGCCCGCCTCAATCCAAGCGGCAGTTTTTGAGAAAATTACCTGCCTGCCCCACTTTTTTTCACATTTTATTATCAGGAAAGGTTATGAAATATATCGAAAAATTTCTTCCTCAACCTGTCAGGGCGCGCAACCCGCTTTTAAATATCGAGTATTTACCCCCCTGGTACCGATTTTGCTCTCCCCTGTGCAGGGGCGGTCCGTGTGAAACCGGCAAACGGGAGCGCTGAGGGCACGCTTCTCCGTCTCCGGCGGAACGCGGGAACCGTCCACGGGGCTCTTGTCGCCGGAGACAGGGCTTCCCGGTGAGCGATATTTCAAGCGGAGCGGCCACTTTCACCCTGCTTTCCCGTGCGGGGCGCGAAGGTGGCACCCTGGCGAGCCTGTCGTTTTAACTGCATAGGCGAGGGGGAGATGATCCCATCTGGCAGGGAAGGGTTCAAAAGACCACCCTCTTCCATTTCGGGCAGAGGGGCCATAAGGCACAGCGTTTGCCTGCGCCATTTCGAAAATCGGAAATCACCCTCTCCGCAACTGCCCGGTCAGAAAACCGTCTGGATCAGGAAAGTTTCGACCCGCGGGACCTCGAGCCACACGAAAGGCTCCGTATGACGGGGAAAGTCGCATGAGCATAAGACTGAAACTCGTAATCCTGCTCTTCTTAATCGGTTTGATCCTTGGCGCTCATGCGGTTTTTTTCATGCAGGGCTACCTGAAGAACGAACGGCAGATACGCATCGTCGGGGCCTCCCTGAACGATCTCTACGGGGTAACGAGAACCCGCTCTGCCATCATTACGCAGATCATGCGTTCCATGGATTATCGGTTCACGGGAAAGGAGGAGGACAAAAAGAGGTTCGAAGAGTTCGAGGCAACCGTGTGGAGGGCCCAGGCGGAGTGGAGGGATGCCATCAGAAAGAGCAGGGAACTGGGGCAGAACAAAGACGAGGAGAGCGACAGGGCCGCTCATGTTCAGAGGATCTATAAGCAGGTCAAGAAGAGCATTGCAAAGGCTTTTGCGCTGGCAAATTCCGGGAAGGCATGGGAAGCATACAATTTGCTGGAAACGGAAGTCGAGCCCCTGACGGACCACGTGTTGAATGACGATCTTGACGAGGCCGTGACGAGAGAAATCAGGGAAGTCGATGAGGCATACGAAAAAGCCCTGCTCCAGCTTGGAACGATGCCGTGGGTAGGAGAGAAAGGCATAGAGCAGGTCCGCCTCGCGCGGGTCTTCCTGAGCTATTTTCTCATCGCCGACCAGCTTCTTCTGAACACCAGGAAGCAGTACGGGGAGATCCTGGCGCACCTGGTATCGGGAAAAGGGGAGACGAAAAGAGAGTTCGACGCGCTCGGTGTAGACGTAAAAAACTCTTTCAAGGAATGGTTCGAGGCCGCACAGAGCCACGCGAAGCTGGGGGGCAAAGAGAAGAGAGAGGTGCTGAGAGCCCTGGAGGTTGAGAAACACGTGAACGAGTTCCAGGAGATGGCCGGGAGGGCCTTCGAGCTCAAAGACGGAGGAAAAACGAAAGAGGTGTTGCAGTTTTTCGAAAAGACGCTGAGGCCTTTTACCGAGAATATCCTGATCAAGGAGATTTCGGAGGAATTAAACCGGGCGAAGCGGGAGATTGAAAATGCGCACCGGACCCTTCTCAGCGCTACCCTCGCGGCCGGGGCCAAGGCCATTCTTCTCCTGGCGGTTGCCTCCCTGCTCGTCGTGCTTTTCTTTATCGGAATGATACGGAACATCATCGTGTCCCTTGGCAAATTGAGAAGGGGAACGGAAATCGTCGGAAGTGGCGAACTGGGGCACAGGATAGGGCTCAAATCCCGCGACGAACTGGGGCAGCTGGCCTCCTCATTCGACAGGATGTCACAGGCGCTGCAGCACTCCAGGGACGAGATGGTAATGGCGAAAGAATACACCCAGAATATCCTTCGCTCCATGAACGACATGCTCGTCGTCATTTCCCCGAAGGGAATCATTAAAACGGTGAACGACGCGTTATGCACGCTTCTTGGTTACACGGAAGACGAGCTCGTAGGACAGCCGGTGGACACGATCCTGCCCGAAGGGCTGCCGCGCAGATACTCCGGCACAGGGGAAAGGGGGGGCAAGATGGACACGGGAAGTGTCGAAAGGGCCTACCTGACAAAAACCGGCAGCAGGATCCCCGTGTCTCTCGCAGGCTCCGTTATGCGAAACGACTCCGGGGAAACCGAGGGCATCGTCTGGGTGGCACAGGATATCACCCAGCGCAAGCAGTGGGAGGAATCGCTGCTTCTGAGCGAACGCAAGTTCCGGAAGCTCTCCCAGGAGTTCCACACCCTCCTCGACGCGATCCCCGATGCCCTCCTCCTCATAAACCCCGACCTGGAAGTGCAGTGGGCAAACAAAGCGGCTACCGCCGTCTTTTCCATGGAGGCAGCCGAGCTGATCGGCCGTCACTGCCACGCCCTGTGGTACGGTAACCCGGCCCCCTGCGAGGACTGCCACGTTCAGCGGAGCTTTCGATCCAGGAAGGAAGAGAGCGCACACCGCTCGACTCCCGACGGAAAATTCTGGGATGTAAGGGCGATTCCCATCAAAGATGAGATGGGGAGGGTCACCTACGTGATCAACATAGCGGTCGACGTAACGGAAAAGATAACCCTCCAGGCGGAAGCGATGCAGGCCGCGCACCTTGCCTCCCTCGGAGAGCTGGCAGCAGGTGTGGCACACGAGATCAACAACCCGATAAACAGCATCATCAACTACGCACAGATTCTCATCGACGAGCTCAGCGGAGCGACTCCCTGCGGGGAGTACGCAGAACGCATATTGAAAGAGGGAGACCGAATCTCGAGCATCGTAAGAAGCCTTCTTTCCTTTGCCCGGGTCTTCGAAGAGGAGAAAAGCGATATCCACGTAGACGAGTTGCTGGCAAACTCCCTCTCCCTGTCGGCGACGCAGATGAAAAAGGAGGGCATAAAACTCAGCGTCATCTGCCCCGCCGACCTGCCCGAGATAGAGGCGCACTCCCAGCAGATCGAGCAGGTTTTCCTCAATGTGATAAGCAACGCGCGATATGCCCTCGCCATGAAATACCCCCAGGCACACGAGGACAAAGCCCTCGAAATCAGCAGCGAGCGGGTATTGATCGACAGCTGCCCCTTCGTGCGGGTCACCTTCTTCGACCGCGGCACGGGCATACCGCCCCAGATCCTGGACAAGGTGGTGGAGCCATTTTTCTCCACCAAGCCCAAGGGCGCGGGCACGGGGCTTGGATTGAGCATAAGTCACGGCATCATCACCGATCATGGAGGCAGGTTGAAGATCGACAGCATCGAGGGAGTGTGCACGAGGGTCACCATCGACCTGCCTGCAAGGAGGGATTGCTAATGACACGGATTCTCGTGATCGATGACGAGGAGGGGATACGGTTTACCTTCGAAAAATTCCTCTCCGACGAAGGTTACATGGTGGAAACAGCCACAGGCTCCGTCGAAGCCCTGGAGAAGCTCGAAAGGCAGGAATTCGATCTCATATTTGCCGACATCCGCCTCGACGGGAGGACGGGTATCGATATCCTCAAGGAAACGCGGGAGAGGAACCTCATATGTCCCGTCGTCATCATCACCGGATTTCCCGATATAAAGACCTCCACGGAGGCCCTGCGCCTGGGGGCATACGACTATATAGTCAAGCCGGTTCGAAAGCTCACCCTGCTCCGCATAACGAAAATGGCGCTGCTGCACAAGGCGGTGGTGTACGAGAAAGAGCGGTACCGTTCAAACCTGGATACCATATTCAGGAGCGTCAAGGACGGGATCGTCACCGTCGACAACGAGCTGACGATCATCGAGGTCAACGAGGCGGCAGGCAGGATCTGCGGGTTCACCCGGGACATCATCGGGAAGAGTTTCCCCTCCCAGCACCGGCCCTGCAGGGGGAAATGCCTCGACGCCCTCGTAAAGACGATAGAGGAAAGAGAGCCTGTGGAAATGCACAGGATAGAGTGCGCCCACGGGGATCGGCCCGGGCAGGTGGTGACCGTCACCGCCTCTCCCCTTTACAACCGATCTCACATCTTCTCGGGAGCCGTTATGGTGGTCAGGGACGAAACGCAGCTGGATTCGCTGGAGCGGGATCTCAGGAAACTCCGACAGTTCGGCAATATGCACGGAAAGAGCGAGGTCATGCAGAGAATATATTCCCTGATAGACGACCTGAGCAGTGTCCAGACCACCGTCCTGATAACCGGTGAGAGCGGCACGGGGAAGGAGCTGGTTGCCGACGCACTCCATTTCCGGGGCGACCGCAGCGACAAGCCCCTGGTCAAGGTAAGCTGCGTCGCCCTCTCGGAGAACCTGCTGGAAAGCGAGCTCTTCGGGCACGTCAAGGGAGCGTTCACCGGCGCCGTCCACGACAAGGTCGGCCGGTTCCAGAGGGCGGACGGGGGAACCATCTTCCTCGACGAAATCGGGGATATCACACCCCGCATACAACTCCGCCTCCTGCGGGTGCTCCAGGAAAAGGTCTTTGAGCGGGTCGGAGACTCGACCCCCATCAGGGTGGACGTCCGTATCGTTGCCGCAACCAACAAGGACCTCCTGGAAAAGGTCAGGAAAGGGGAATACCGGGAAGATCTCTATTACCGCCTGAAGGTGGTGGAGATACCCCTGCCCCCTCTCAGGGACCGGACCCAGGATATTCCGCTCCTCGTCAGCCATTTCGTTTCGAAGTTCAACCAGCAGTTCAACAGGAATATCGCGGGGGTTTCCACGGATGTGATGAAACTGTTCATGGGCCATCACTGGCCGGGAAACGTGAGGCAGCTCGAACATACCCTGGAACACGCTTTCATCCTCTGCCGGCAATCGATCATCACCATCGGCGACCTGCCGCCGGAATTCAAGGGCGCATCCGGCGCGAACATGCTCTACCTGGCAGGTGAAGGGCAAAGCGAGTCCGAGGAGATCATTGAGACGCTGGAGAAAACCCACGGCAACAAGGCAAAGGCAGCACGCATCCTGGGGATAAGCAGGAAGACCATGTACAGGAGAATGAAAAAGTACAACATCTCCGGGGGGGAAAAAGATTATTGAGTGTGGCATTTTCGCCTCCCGTGGTGTCACATGTGTGTGTCAGGTTACACTTTTATCTCATCGGAAGAACCTCATATGTGCCCCTCGCTCCCTCTCGAAAAGGAGACGTATCGTGACGGGGATACCCGCTCATTCGGTCACCGGCTGGCGCGGGGTTTCCTAAGCTGCCAAGATATTTGAGAATTTGACGACTCTTATGCACATTTTTTTTTCACCTGGCCGGTGACGGGCCGGCATAGCCTCCCGCAGCCAGTGAAGGTTGCACCATTTTCGCCCGCCTGGCACGCTTTTTGTTATTACCGAAAGCCAGACGGTTGAAAACTCTGCCAGAGGAGGAAGGATCCGTTAACGATGTCTAACGGGAGGCGCCCTTCGGTATGGATGGAAAAATTGCCGACATATCCCCCCCCGAAGGTTACGGCACGGCCAACCCCGAAGGGCCCGCCCCTGACATCGTGGGCCGCGTGTACCGGAAAGAAAATGGGCGGAGGTTTACGATGAAAGACTTGCTCGTCGGGCGCATCACGAAAGTTCTGGATCCGGATCGGATCGCCGTAGAGGTAACGCAGGTAGTGAGAAACCACCATTTTGAATACGGCGCGGAAGAGGAAGTACACATAAAGGAATTGAAGACCAACATGATGGGGATCCTGAAGAGGGTGAGCCCAAACCTCTTTCTCGAGCCGAGGCTGTCAGGGAGCGGGGTTATGTGCCTTGTCGGGGCCCGCCGTGCAAGCGGAGGTATCGAGGCGGATGTGTACATCCTGGACCGGGATGTCCGTGACGAAGCGGGAGCGGCTTGATGCTCACCGCAGGAGCTCTTTGCGGGGGCAGGTGAAACCGGATCTGAAAAGGGGAGGTTGAGGCCATGAAAGATTTCATCAAAGGGTGCGTGCTGAACGTTATCGACGAGAATTCCATCGAGATCGAGGTTACGCAAACCGGGAGAGCCAATCAGGGCGCCTACGGAGGCAAGGAGAGGATTCATATAGTGGATATAAAACCGTTTCTCATCTTCACACAGAACGATTATCGCTGGAAACCCTTTCTCGAAAAGGCACTGATCGGAAAAGAAGTGTCCTGCCTCGTAAACAGCCGGGACGACCGGGGGAACATAGAGGCCGAAATTTATCTCCTGTAGCTCGGCAACTGCAGTCAAACCCTATCCAGAAAGGAGGGCCAAAATGTCGCACAAAGATTTCCTGATAGGTAACGTCGTCCACGTCCTGGACGGGGACACCTTCGAGTTGACGGTTACCCGGGTGGGGAAAAAGAACCGGAACATATACGATGAGGAAGAAAAAATACACATCAACAGGCTGAAGCCAGCGGAGATCGTCTCCCTCGTCGGCGCACGTCCGAAGCCGCTCCTGGAAAGGATGTTGATGAAGCGGGAGGTCATGTGCCTCGTAAATTCCCGTGAACCCGGGGGCAAGATCGAAGCGGACGTGTTTATCATGTAACGATTCCCAGCAGAACGCATCTTTGGGGACGGGGATAGATCCCGTAGAGAACACATCTCTTAATTGGGGGAAAAGGATTATTCCCCTGCGCGTTGAGCTGGCCCGCATGGGGCCGACGATAGATGAGGGAAGGTGGATGTGGAAAAGGGATTATTACCGGTGATGTTCCGTCTCTGTGGGACACCACGGTTGTGGGACAGGTTACACTCACCGACCCCGATTCTCCCCCCTTGATTCAGTGCCGTTTTCCTTAAATCCGTGATAAGAGGAGCTTCCAATAAAAAAGCATCTTGCATCTCACAATCGATGGAAAACCCCCAACCTATTGATCTGCAATAAGAATGCTTACTCCACCTGGCCCTTTGAATTGCAACTCACCCGGCAATAGATCCCTGAACCATTTCCTTCTGGCACACTTCTTGTGTCTACGGAGTAAAAACAATTCAAGTTTCCATGAAAACACGCGCAGCGGAGGGGAAAAACATTTCAGAATAGGAGGAATCATGGCTACGGGAGAACTTGTAAGGATGCACGAGGACCTCGATAGGGCGCTTCAAAAGAAGAAATCCGACAGGTCCTGGGTGATGGTAGTCGACATGAGGAAATGCATCGAGTGCCACGCATGCGCCGTTTCCTGCATGGCCGAAAACGTAACTCCTATCGGCATGTCGTACAGGGTTGTTTATGGCGTCGAAAGCGGGGACTACCCGGATCTCGACAGGTTTCCCATGCCCACGAACTGTCAGCACTGCGACGATCCACCCTGCAAGGAAGCCTGCGACAAACACGAGAAGGAAGCGATAAAAAAACGGTCCGACGGAATCGTCATCCTGAACTATGAGAAGCTTAAGAAAAATCCAAAGGCAGGGGAGGAAGCTGTAAAAGCCTGTCCTTACACGGCCATTTCCCTGGACAAGGGCGATTTCTACACCGACGGGACACCAAATATCGAGCCCTATGAGACGCGGGAATTTTTCGAAAATGGGAGCAAGCACACGAGAAAGGGCAAAAAACTCTCGGGGACGATCAGAAAGTGTACCTTCTGTCTTCACCGGCTGGAGGCGGGGTTGATTCCAGCCTGCGTCTCCACCTGCATCGGCAGGGCGATGTACTTTGGAGACGGGAGGGATCCGAAATCACTGGTCTCGGAGTTGATCGGAATGAGCGGGACCCGAAGGATCAACGAAAGTTTCGGAACCTCACCTCGAGTCTACTATGTCGGCTACGCACCGAGGAAGTGCTGCAACATCGTATCTCCGGCATCATGCACGTTATGCCACGAGTAACGGGAGGGCACTATGGAAGAGAAAAGCAAAAAGGATTCCTGTATTGTCGAGGAGCATTCTCCACGATTCGAGCTAACGAGGAGAGAGCTGATAAAATCGGGAGCCCTGATCGGCGGATCGGCGCTCCTCATGAACCGGATCGAGGGAGCTCTGGGGCTCCTCAGCAAGGTCGAAGCAGCCGGATACAAGGGTTTGGCGTATCCCTTCGCAGATCCGAAAAATGTAATTTACTCGGTGTGCCTGCAGTGCCATACCGCCTGTCCGATCAAGGTCAAAATCATAGACGGCATTGCCGTAAAGATGGATGGAAATCCCTACTCGCCGCAGAACATGACCCCCCATCTAACGATGAACTCACCCCTGCCCTATGCCGTCAAGATCGATGCGAAGGTTTGCCCAAAGGGGCAGGCGGGCGTCCAGACCCAGTATGACCCTTACAGGATCGCTAAGGTCTTGAAGAGAAACGGCCCCCGGGGATCTAACCGATGGCGGGTTATTCCCTTCGACCAGGCCATCGATGAGATCGTCAAGGGAGGGAAGCTGTTCGCATCGATCGGGGAGAACAATACCGTTTCCGGCTTTCGGGATGTCTTCGGGTTGAAGGACGCGAAAATAGCGAACGACATGGCCGCCGACGCGGGCAAAGTGGCTTCTGGAGCGATGAAAGTTCCGGCATTCAAGGGCAAACACGGTAAAAACCTCGGCTTTCTCATCGACCCGGACCATCCCGATCTCGGCCCCGTGAACAATCAGCTCGTCTTTCAGGCGGGACGGATCGAGCACGGGAGGAAGGAACTGGCCAAACGATGGGTCAACGGAAGCTTCGGGAGCGTCAACTTCATCGAGCATACAACCATCTGCGAGCAGTCACACCACATCGCCTACGAGAAGATCACCGACCAGTATGCCAAGGGCGCCTGGAAGGGCGGAAAACACCACATGAAACCGGACGCCTTGAATTCGGAGTTCATACTCTTTTTCGGGACCGGTGCCTTCGAGGCGAACTTTGGCCCTCCCATCATGGCGGAAATGATAACCGACGGGGGGGCATCGGGCAGGCTGAAAATAGCCGTAGTCGACCCGAGGTTGAGCAAGACCGCCGCAAAGGCCTGGAAATGGCTGCCGATCAAGCCGTCAACGGACGCGGCCCTTGCAAACGGAATGATCCGTTACATGATAGAGCACAACCGCTACGACGAAAAATACCTCAAAAACGCCAACAAGGCCGCCGCGGTGGCTTCCGGGGAGCCTACCTGGACCAACGCCACGTACCTCGTTCGGATAGACGACGATGGCCCGACGGCTCTGCTTCGCGCCAAGGATGCGGGAGTCGGCGGGGAGCATCAGTTCGTTGTTATCTCCCGGGGAAAACCCGTCGCGGTGACGCCTGAAGACGGGAACAAGCCCCGGCGCGGGGATCTCGAGTTCGAGGGGGAAATAAACGGAATCAGGGTAAAAACCGCTTTCCTGCTCCTCAAAGAGTATGCATTCTCCAAGACCCTCAGCGAATGGTCGGACATATGCGGCATCCCGGTGCTGGATATCGAAGAGGTGGCAATTGAACTGACTTCCCACGGAAAGCGCGCCTGCGTCGAATTCTACAGGGGGCCCGTCCAGCATACAAACGGCTACTACAACGCCCAGGCTATCATCACCCTGAACATGCTGGTGGGCAACAGCGACTGGAAAGGCGGGATGGCGATAGGTGGCGGTCACTGGCACGAGATGGGGGACAAGCTGGGAAGGCCTTTTGACTTCAAGAAAATGCATCCCGGGAGACTGGTCTCCTTCGGGCACAAGATAACCAGGGAAAAGTCATCGTACGAGGAGAGCACATTATTTAGCGGCTATCCCGCGAAACGGCCCTGGTTCCCCTTCTCTTCGAACGTGTACCAGGAGATCATCCCCTCGGCTGCAGACGGTTATCCTTACTCGGCGAAGATCCTCTGGATTCACAAGGGAACCCCCGGATATTCCACCCCGGCGGCACACACGGCACTCGAGATCCTCGCTGACCCGGAGAAGATACCTCTTGTGATCACGACGGATATCGTCATCGGTGAGACTTCCATGTACGCCGACTATATCTTCCCCGATACTGCTATCTGGGAGCGCTTCGGCTCACCGCACACGCCGCCTACGTCCCTTTTCAAATCGTCGAAGTTTCGCCAGCCCACGGTCACCCCCCTTACGGAAGTTGTCGAGGTGTACGGAGAAAAAGTACACGGTTCCATGGAAGCCGTCATGCTGGCCATCGGTGAAAAACTCGGTCTCCCGGGTTGCGGCAAGGATGCCTTCGGGCCGGGGCAAGATTTCACCAGACCGGAAGACTTCTACCTCAAGCTGGCAGCGAACATCGCATGGGGAGACAAGAAGGGGGAAGAACTGCCCGATGCGGACACTTCGGAAAGGAAGCTTTTTTTGGATGCCCGCCGGCATCTCAAACCAACCGTTTTCGACCCGAAGAGGTGGGAAAAGGCGGTGGGGTCCGAAAACTGGAGGAAAACCATTTACCTGCTCAACCGCGGCGGAAGGTGGGAGGAGTGGAGCAAAGACAGGGTGGGAAAAGATGGTTTCCTCAAATACCGGTTCGGGAAGATGTTCAACCTCTACGTGGAGGAAGTTGCTTTGGCGAATAATTCCGTGAGCGGAGAGAGATTTTCGGGGCTCGGTATCTATGAGACCGTCAGGGATGCATCAGGGAAGGAAATCAAGGACAGCGACTTCCCCCTCGCGCTGATCACCTATAAAGACATCTTTGGGGGCCACTCGAGGACACTTCCCACCAACTACTGGATGTCATCCATACTGCCCGAGAACTACATCCTCATCAATACCGAGACGGCGAAAGATCTCCGGTTTTCCGACGGTGACAGGGCGGCGGTAATATCGGCGACGAACAGGGCCGGGAAATGGCCGCTTCCGAACAGAAAACCGTTCGGCATGGTGGGGAAGGTCAAAGTTATCGAGGGCATACGGCCCGGTGTCGTCGCCGTATCGTGGCACTTCGGTCACTGGGGATACGGTGCGGCAGATGCCGACATCGACGGGAAAATCGTGAAAGGGGACAAGCGAAGGGGTACGGGGATATGCATCAACGCGGCACTGCGCGTCGATCCGTATCTCAAAAATGCATGCATGAGCGACCCGATAGGCGGGAGTTCGTCATTCTACGACACGCGCGTTAAGCTCGTGAAGGCATGAAAATGGGGGAGGATACCTCCTCCCCTATCCCCTTTTCCCCTTCCCCCTCTTCGTGAGACTGGAGGAAAATGTGCTGAATCACGGGCAACATCCCCCGAAGGAGGGTAGTTCAGGGTATCTCAGCGATTGCAGTGACAGGCGGATAGGGTATCTCAGGGTCTCTGTAACCGACAGGTGCAATCTGAGGTGCTCCTACTGCATGCCTCCTTCGGGAATCGTCCTCAAGCGGAAAGAGGAGGTCCTCAGTTTCGAAGAGCTTACCCGACTGATCGATATTCTCCTGCCTATGGGTATTTCGAAGATAAGGATCACCGGGGGAGAGCCCCTTTTGAGGAGGGGGATAGGAGGCTTTATCGCCGGGGTGAAAAAGCGTGCTCCTGCCCTCGAGCTCTGCATGACGACGAACGGGGTCCTGCTGGCCGACCACGTTGAAACGCTGAAACGCGCAGGCCTCGACAGGGTCAATGTGAGTCTCGATACGCTGCGCCCGGAAAAATTCAAGGCCCTCACCGGCTCCGACCACCTGGAGAGGGTTCTCGAGGGAATCGAGACGCTGATAGCCTGCGAGATGTTTCCCGTCAAGGTGAACGTCCTTCTCCTGCCGGGCTTCAATGAAGACGAGACAGAGGACTTTCTCGAGTTTGCACGGAGGATGCCCGTGGAGCTGCGGTTCATAGAAAAGATGCCCATCGGAGAGCACAACGGTAACGGCTTTCTGTCCGTTTCATCTATTGAAAAGATCCTGAAGATAAGGTTCGGGGCGAAAGAGGGCATGCGGAAGGCGGGTGAAACGGCCCGCGTTCATTCGGTGAGGGGGTTCAAAGGGAAGATCGGGCTGATTTCCCCTTTGAGCAGCTCATTCTGCGGTGACTGTAACCGGCTGAGAATTACCGCCGATGGAAAATTAATCTCCTGTCTCCTCGGGGGAACCGAAGAGGAGGTAAAAAGTGCGCTGAGAGGGGGGGCAGTCGACGGAGAAATTCGGGCCATCGCAAGGAAGGTTTTGTCCACCAAACCAGCCGGGCATATGTACCATCGTTACTCCGGCGAGGGTTATCTCAAGAGGTGTATGGCAACGATAGGTGGATAGCCCCGGCGCGCCAGAGTGTGCATCAGGACGAAAGACCCATTGAAGGATGAGATCGTTAATTGAGACGCCACCGAACAACCAGACTGATTGTTTCACCAAGGAGATCGTCCGCAACGCTCCCCCTGGGACTGCTCCGGCAAAAGATCGCCATTCTGCGGGATACAGACAATAAGAAACGCACCATTCTGAACGAGATAGCCGGCGGTTTCGGCGACATCGGCGTCCTGATTCCCATCACCCTGGCGCTTGTTATCAAAAACGGCTTTGACCTCAGGGGGATCCTTTTGTCTGCGGGGATTTTCTATGTGGGATCTGCGCTGTTCTTCCGGGTTCCGATGCCCGTACAACCCCTGAAGGCGATGGCCGCTGTCGCACTGGCTCAGGGGCTCCCGCATCACGCGCTGAGGGTTGCGGGACTCGCCTTCGCAGCGGTGATTCTCCTTTTGCTTATCCCGGGAGTCGCCGACCTGCTGGAAAGGTTGTTTTCCCTGCCGGTAGTGCGGGGGATCCAGCTTGCCCTCGGTATCATGCTCGTCAAAGCAGGCGTCAATCTCTCAGCAGGAGGAATCTTGCTCTCGATAATGGCCCTCGCGCTGCTCTCCGTGACGTACCTGGCAACAGAATCCCTGCCTCCCATTTTACCGGTTTTGATCGGTGGCCTGATCATCGCGGGACTCTCTCCTGCCGGCGCCCTCGAGCCATCTCCCGGCCTGCCAGTTTCACCTGGCATGCCCGAAATTTCCATCCGGGATCTGTCCTTCGTCCTGACTGCTCTCATCATCCCGCAGCTTGGACTGACGATAGGCAACTCGGTCATGGCAACGGCGCAGACAGCGAAAGACCTCTTCTCGAGCTCCTCGGCAAGGGTGAACACAAAAAACTTGACCCTCTCGATAACGGCGGGAAATTTTCTCTCTTGCCTGATCTCCGGCATTCCCATGTGCCACGGTGCAGGAGGACTCACGGCCCACTACAGGTTCGGGGCAAGGAGCAACAGGGCCACGCTGATAGCGGGCGGCCTGTTTTTACTCCTCGCCCTCCTTCCATCGGGGAGCATGGTCGACATATTCCTCAGTTTTCCCCTCCCCTTCCTGGGCATTCTGCTGATTTTCGTGGGTGGTTTTCACGCATCCCTTGCCAAAGACTGCCTGGTGCGGAAGGGTACGATTCTCACCGTCCTCGTAACGGCTGCCGTCTCGTTGCTATGCAACAACCTCTCAGCGGGAGCTCTCGCGGGGATCCTCTTTGAGGCCATCCAGCAGGTGATCGTCAGAAACCTGTTTCTCGGTGAGGGTATTCGCACCGTGGAAAAACATGCCGGCAGATAGCTTTTTAATCCGTTCGGTGGGAGAAGATCTTGAGTTCCCCGGGCGTGTTGATGTTCTCCAGGGAATCTTTGTACCCCGGCTCAGATTCGATCTCTGCCTCGGGGACGATTTTCGCTTTCAGGCTCCCAACGACGCTCACCGCTTTCCTCTCCCCGGAACCTATCAGTCTCCCGACAGCTCCGGCAGCCTCTTTCCTGTAAACGGCGCAGAGCGGGTGTGTCCGTCCACCAGCGCGGGGAATGACGAGGTCAAGATCGGTTTGAGAATCGGATTCGAAGACATCGAACAGGTACTCGACGAAATCGGAAGACAGGAGCGGCATGTCCACCCCGCAGATAAATACACTCTCCCCGGAAGCGTGCGTGAGTGCCGTGTAAATTCCGCCGAGGGGCCCGACCCCGCTGATCAGATCGGTGACGACGGACACATTCGGGGGGACTCTCGGGAGGCTGATATCGTGGGAGGTGACGATGAGTACCTCCCCGGCTGCTTTTTCCAGGCTCTTTGCAATGATCTCGAAAAAGTACTTGCCCCCCGACTCGAGGAACACTTTCGGTTTTCCCATCCTCCTTCCGGCGCCCCCGGCGAGAATGGCCGCGCTCCTCATGTGGGAAACACCGTGACCGTCTCTCCCTTCGAAATCTTCTCCGAGCCTGCGGGAGCGATCATAATCGCGTTCGTTTCGACCATCGTGCTGATCATCCCCGAACCCTGCTTCTTGAACGGGGAGAACCGGTATGCCGGGAACTCACCCTCGAGATTTCCCCTGCTGAAAACCGTGACTCCCTCCTTCTTCGGGAAGTCTTCGGTAAGGGTTGCCGTCAGGTACTCCCCGTAAGGGGGCATGAAGCCCCGGGCCTTGCAGAGAGCGGGCTTCACGAAAGCCTCGAAGGTGACAAACGCCGATCCCGGGTTGCCGGGAAGGGCGAAAACCAGCGTCTCTTTCAGCTTTCCGAATCCGAAGGGTTTTCCCGGGCGAATTGCCACCTTCCAGAAGGCCATCCTCGCCCCTCCTTTTTCAAGAGCCGTCTTCAGGTAGTCGTGGGCCCCCATGGATATGCCGCCGAAGGTGATGAAGAAGTCGAACCGTTCGGCCTTTTCCCTGACAAACGCGGTCAAAAGCCCCTCATCGTCGGGAAAGATCCCGTGTATCTCTGGAACCCCCCCATATTTCTCCACGAGGGAGCATATCATCGGGCCGTTGGAATCGCGGATCTTCGCTCCCGATATTTCCTGACCGTGGGGAACGAGCTCAGAGCCCGAAGAGAGTATGCCCACCCGGGGCTTCCTGTATACTTCGACCTCTGCGTACCCGTTGGCGGCGAGAAAGGATATCTCCGAAGGCCTGATGGGCTTCCCCGCAGGTATCCCCCGTTCACCCGCGGTGAAATCCTCGCCTGCCCTGCGGATGTTCAACCCCGGCGGGTATTCCCTGAAAACCCAGACTTCCTCGCCCTTCAGTTCCGTTTCCTCAACGATCACCACCGTGTCGGCACCACCGGGCACTTTCGCCCCCGTGCCGATCCTGGCCGCCTCCCCGGGCCCGACCGTATAGGATTCAGCTATGCCGGCAGGGATATCCCTGACGAACCTCAGGACGGCCGGGCTCTCCCGGGTCGCCCCGCTGGTCGAGGAGGCGACGACGGCATAGCCATCCATCGCTGAATTGTCGAAGGGCGGGAGATCTGACCTGGCGAATGCATCTTCGGCGATCACCATGCCGCCGCACTTTACCAGGGGTAACTTTTCCGTTCCAAGGATATTCACCGAATCCAGGATGATTTTGAGCCCGTCTTCATACGCTATCATCTGTCCCTCCTTGTCCATGATCATCGTCACGCCCGTCGGGCATGCCAAGTATGAACTTCACGATCCCGTCTATGTCTTCCGGGGAAAAAACCGGAATGTGGGTGCCCACCCTGCTCCTGCTGACGAGTGCGACGATATTTTTCCCCCTGAGCAGGCTATCATCCCCGCTCCCCGTCACCTCGATCGCCGGGATGTCCTCGTTCCCGAAACCCTCAACGAGGACTACGTCACCCCGATCCACAGCATTGAGGACATCGCCGAGCGACCTGCCCTTTTTCGAGATATCCACCGTGATCCTCTCCCCGCAAAAGATCGCTCTCATCGCTCCCGATCCAAGAATCCGTGAGGTATCCTTCCCTTCGGGAGCGAAAGAAAAGTCATGGTGCGAGTGCTTGATGTAGGTGACGCTAAACCCCCGGGCCGATAACTCTTTCGCCACCTTTTCGATGAGGGTCGTTTTCCCCTCACCCGACCTCCCTGTAACGGCAATCACCTTCAACAAACCCTCCAAAAAGGAATAACTGTGAACAGCGAGCCCTCTCTGTGCTCTTTGACCCGATCCCGGCAGCAGAAAAAAAATACGCCCGGGTGAAAATCGCTTTTTCTTTTCATTTTAACCTCTTTATCAGCATCATACAGAGGCGTCGGGAAAAGACCCCTCTTTTTTTTCGGGCAATCCGCCGGGCCTGACATCCATTCGATTCACTTTTGCGTTTGCCACGGCGAACGTTACCCCTTACAATTTAAAAAAATTGGTGCGCCCTTAGCTCAATGGACCAGAGCACCTGGCTTCGGACCAGGGGGTTGGGGGTTCGAATCCTCCAGGGCGCGCCAGGAAATTACCCCTCGAAAGGGGGGTGATCGTGTCGTCCCTTTTTTCCTTGCAAATTTTCAACGCGACTGTTTCGCCTCCAAGACGACGTCCCTCAACCGCTTCACGCTCCGGCACATGTCATCCTCACAGACCACGGCCGAGATAACGGCAACGGCAGTCGCTCCCGCCTGAATAACCGAGGCGGCGTTCTCGTGGTCGATGCCCCCTATGGCCACAAGAGGTATGTCCGTCGCCTTTCTCACCTCTTTTATGAATGATAGCCCCACGGGGCTGCCCGCGTCCCTCTTTGCCTCCCTGGTCTCGAACACGGGGCCGACGCCGATATAGTCGACACCTGCCGCGCAGGCCTCCCTGAGCTCCTGGGCCGTTCCCGCCGAAGCACCGAGCAGAAGCGGCACCGGGTAAATCGAGCGCGCAGCCGGGTAGGGAAAGTCATCATACCCCACGTGGACGCCGTGGGCTAAGGAAGCCAGGGCAATATCAATCCTGTCGTTTACTATGAAGACTCTTTTGAAGGATTCGGCGATCTCCCGGAGAATGCGGGCTGTTTTGAGGAGTTCACCGGGCGTTTGCTCCTTGTCCCTGAGCTGCACCACGTCGGCACCTCCCCGGTATGCCTCCTCCGCCACGAGCGCATGGGGCCTCATCCCCGAGAGGCGGTAATCGGTGATGACGTAAACGCTCCATCCTGATGGACCCATCCCTTCAACTCCTCATTTGACCGCCATGCCAAACGAAGCCTATCCGGGCACGGCTGTTTTCTCGAGAAAGAGGGCAGCCGCATTACCCGGCGATGGTGCGGCAATGATCGCCGATATGAGCGCGACCCCGAATGGCTTCCCATCAGCCATCACGCGATCGATCGTAGCCGGCTTTATCCCTCCCAGCGCGAAAACGGGTATGCCTACCGCCCTGACCACCTCGGCAAGCTTTGCCACTCCTGCGGGAGGACCGAAGGCCTCCTTCGAGGGCGTTTTGAAAACAGGCCCGAAAGTAAGAAAGTCAGCACCTTCCTCCTCGGCCCTCTTTGCCGACTGGAGAGAATGCGTCGAACGCCCCACTGTCATGCCGCCGCAGATCCTTTTCGCATCCGCCACGGGGATCGACGCCTCACCCAGATGCACACCGTCAGCCGTAACCGCCAGTGCGACGTCGATCCGGTCGTTTACGAAGAGTTTCGCGCCGTACCTCGCGGTGAGCTTCCTGGCCTCCGATGCGAGCTGGAAGAGATCCCTTCCCGTCATGTCTTTTTCCCGCAGCTGAATCGCACCTATCCCGGATTCGAGTGCCTCCTCGAGCACCTCGAGAAGATCCCCACGCTTTGCCTGATGACGGTCGGTTATGAGATAAACACGAAAATCTATTTCCCCGGTTTCCATGGGAAGATCAGAAAAACGTCCCGTCGAGGGGGCTGGATGCGGTGGCGTAGAGCTTTCGGGGGATCCTCCCCGAAACGAAGGCCTTCCGGCCGGCCATGACCGCGAGCTTCATCGCCTCCGCCATCTGCACCGGGTCCCGGGCGCAGGCGATCCCCGTGTTCATGAGCACCCCGTCACAGCCGAGCTCCATGGCGATAGCCGCATCGGATGCCGTGCCCACGCCGGCATCGACGATGACCGGAACCCGTGCCTGTTCGAGCAGGATCCTCAGGTTGAAGGGATTGCGCACACCGAGCCCCGAACCGATGGGGGCAGCCAGCGGCATGACTGCCGCGCAGCCTACATCCTCCAGCTTTCTGGCCACGATCGGGTCATCGTTGGTATAGGGAAGAACGGTAAATCCCTCTTTGACGAGATACTCGGATGCCTCGATGAGCTGCTCCGTGTCCGGGAAGAGCGTCTTCTCGTCACCGATGACCTCGAGCTTCACCATATCGGACATCCCCGCCTCCCGTGCGAGCATGGCCGTCCTGATCGCGTCCTCCTTCGTGTAGCAGGCAGCCGTGTTGGGAAGAATCAGGTACTTGGAGTCGTCCAGGTAGTCGAGAAGGGATTCGCCGCTTTTGTCGGTGAGGTCGACCCTCCGCACTGCGACGGTGACGATCTCCGTTCCCGATACCTCGAGGGCCTTCACCATGGTGGAGAAGTCAGGGTACTTTCCGGTTCCCAGGATGAGCCTCGATTGAAACTGCCGGTTTCCTATCGCGAGCGCCGTGTCCATATGGCTGCCTCCTTGTTTTTCTATCCGCCCCCCACGAAATGGACGACCTCTACCCTATCGCCGTCCCGGAGGATGGTTGTCCCGTAGTCGCCCTTCCCCACGATTTTCCTGTTCAGCTCGACGGCCACACGGGAACTCCTGATTTCGAGTATCTCGAGCATCTCCGTGACGCTCACCCGGCCTTCGAAGGTATATCTCGACCCGTTCACGATGAGCTCCACCGCGCCATTCCCTCCTTTAGAACTTTCTGTCCTTTTCCCCGCCGAGAACCCTTTCCAGCTGCCGTTGAAATTCCCCCTCGAGATGCGGGGCCACGGAAGCCGACTCCCTTCTTACCAGGTCGAGGCATTTCCCGGCCAGGCTCTCGTCCTCCAGCCCCAGGGCATGCTCGGCCAGGCTGAGAAGCGCATTTGCGTGACAGATATCGCTTATTTTGCCCTCCGTTGCAATTCCCGTAAACCTCTGGCCGGTCCTTCCGCTCCGGTAGCAGCTCGTGCAGAGGCTCGGGATGTGGGAACCTTCGATCAGAGCTTCGATCATCTCGTCCAGGGATCTCTTATCCTCTACGTTGAACTGCTCGCCCTTCCCGGGATGTGCGGGCCTTCCATACCCGCCCGGCGACGTCCGTGACCCGGCGCTTATCTGCGATGCGCCGGCATGAAGGGCCTTCTCACGCAGCCATCCCGGCTCGCGGGTCGATACCACCACACCCGCCGCGGGGACGCAGAGGCGATAGGCGGCAACGATCCTCAAAAAATCGGTATCCGAAACCGGGTGGGGAGGGCTGAGCAACATCGCTCCTGTGGCATACTTGAATCTGGGGACCGAAAGCGTGTGAGGCCAGAAGCCGTAACGTTCCCTGAGATAGGTTGCGTGAAGCACGGTGGCTATGGCATCGAATTTCCAGTCATACAGGCCAAAGAGCACACCGATTCCCAGGTCATCGAATCCTGCCTGAACGGCCCTGTCCATGCAGGAGAGCCTCCACAGGTAATCCGCCTTTTTCCCCGACGGGTGCATCTCCTGGTAGGCGCGCCTGTGGTAGGTTTCCTGGAACACCTGGTATACCCCCGCTCCCGCCTCCTTGATCTTCCGCAGTTCCGCAACCGGCATCGGGGCCGAGTTGAGGTGGAGCATCCGTATGCCGGTCGTGCCGTATATCGACCTCATGACATCGGCGATATAGTCCGCCTGCCCGGGCCCCGCGCTTTCACCGCAAACCAGGAGCAACCTCCGGTAGCCCTTCGCCACGAGGAGCGATGCTTCCCCGGCAGCCTCCTCGGGACTGAGGGTGATCTCCTGTCTCGACGGATTTTCACTCCTGAAACCGCAGTAAATGCAGTTGTTATGACACCGGCTCGAAATGTACAGGGGGGCGAAGAGAACGATCCGCTTCCCGAAAAGGGTCTTCTTCAGCTCCCCTGCTCTCTCGATCATGAGAGCTGTTATCTTCGGGTCATCGGTGAGGAAAAATCGGGCCGCATCGAGGGGGGAGAGCGGTTTTCCCGGAGCGACCCTGTTCAGTATCTCGACGGCTTCGTCCTGTGAGAGGGGGGTCGCCCCCGAAAGGATCCTCCCCGCAAGATCTTCGATCCCTTCGAGCTGAACACCCGTGAGAGTTTCCCGCACAAGCATGGTGGCACCTCTCTAAATAAGAAAAACCGCATCCTGCGCGGATACGGCTGCTCAGCCCTGATGTGTTGAAGCGTCTGCAATGGGAAAAATCGGCCGCGCTCCCTACGCCGGCATTACCCGGATCAGGTTCAAGGGGTTGTCCCGGATAAGGTCCGGAACTCTCAGCTCACCGCACCCCCGCGTATGTTTCTTATTGTAGCACTGTTCATCCTGCCTTTGTGAACTTAATCGAATTTCCCCGGAAAATGCCGGACATTTCAGATCACCTTCAGGGAAGCTGCCCGCGCACTCACCGCGGGCCTGTCAAACCGATTCTTTCACCAGGGAAAGGCTGGCAGAGCTGAGCACCACGAGAACCGAGCCGATATTGTGGACCACGGCGCCCATGACGGGGGAGAGAATCCCGCCGCCGCTGGCGATGACGGCGATGAAGTTGAAGAGCATGCCGAAAGCGATGTTCCACTTGATGACTTTCAGTGTCCTCTTGCTCAGCCATATCAGGAAAGGTATCTTGGAGATGTCGTCGTTCATCAGGGCTATGTCGGCTGTATCCAGAGCGATGTCGGTTCCCGCAGCACCCATGGCGATCCCCACGTTGGCGGTGGAAAGTGCCGGGGCATCGTTGATCCCGTCCCCGACGAAGACAACCGTAGCCCCTTCTCTCTGATACTGCTTGATCACGTGGAGCTTCTCCTCGGGATTGAGCCCGTACCATCTCTCGGTGAGGCCCACGGAATCCGCCACGAGCTTCGTCGCCCTCTCATGATCCCCGGACACCACGCCCGTCTTCAGGATCCCCAGCGACCGAAGCTTGGCTACCGTCTGCGGGGCATGCTCGCGCACCCTGTCGGAAACGCTGATGACTCCCACGGGACGGCTGTCCTGATAGACGACCAGGGGCGTGGACCCCCTCCTCTTGAAGGACTCATAGTTTTCCCGCAGGGAGTCCGGGAGATGAACTGAGCCACCCCCGATGTAGGTGCTCCCCACCTCGACGAGCTCACCCCCCACCTTTCCCCTGACTCCCATCCCTATCAGGGTAATGACTTCCTCGGCATAGCTCAGGGATACTTTCGCATAGTGGGCGGCCTTCAGGATTGCGCGGGCGAGGGGGTGCGTGCTGTTCTGCTCGACGCACGCGGCTTTGGCCAGGATCTGTTCGGTGCCGATGTCATCGACGGCGACGATCTCATCCACCCGCGGCTCCCCGGCTGTCAGGGTCCCCGTCTTGTCGAAGAGGACAACGGTGGCCCTGCCGGCCTCTTCCAGGTACTGACCGGCTTTTACGAGAACTCCCGCCCTTGCGAGGCGCCCGATCGCTGCGACCACGGCCGTGGGCGCGGCGAGGATGAGTGCGCAGGGACAGCCCACGATGAGAACCGCTATGGCCCGGCTCGATTCTCCGGTAAATAGCCACGCAACTCCCGCACATGCGAGGATGAGGGGGGTAAACCACCGGGCGTAGCGGTCGATGAGCCTCACCACCTCCGGTTTGTGCGCCTCCGCGTCAGAAATGAGCTGGATTACCCTCCCGAGGGTGGAGTCCTTTCCTATCCTGGTGGCCCTGACTTTTGCGACGCCGCTCTGATTCAGGGTCCCCGCATACACCTCATCGCCCGGCTTTTTCTCCCTCGGCATCGGCTCTCCCGTCACAGATGACTCATCGACTGCGGTCAGGCCTTCCACGATGTCCCCGTCTACGGGAATGCGCTCCCCCGGTCGCACGAGGAGAAGATCCCCCGAGCTTATATCCGACACCTTCACCCTCTTCGTCTCCCCATCGGCAATAACGGTGGCAACGTCAGGAGAGATGCTCATGAGCGACACGACAGCGTTCCGGGCAGACTCGGCCGTCACCTTCTCGATGACCGCCCCGAGGACCATCACGAAACTCACGATGGCCGCTGTGAGAAATTCCCCCTTCACAAGGCTCGCTATTATCGCCAGGCTCACCAGCTCGTCCACGTTCACCTTGCGCCGCACCAGCCCGTCGACGGCTCCTCTGACGATGGGAAACCCGTTCAGGGCGACAGAGGCAAGGGCCAGGGCAATTCCCTCGAAAGATTTAAGGTGCGTCCCCCCTTCCCAGAGGTAGGCGGCCAGGGCGAAAACGGCACCCGCAAAGACCCTGTAGAACTCCCCGGATCTGAGCAGTTTCCGGTAGACACCGAGATGCGAGTAGCGGCCTATCATTTCCCGTCCATTTCTCCCCGCGTCAGATGACGCGTTCCCGTACCAACAGTGTACCCTAATTTCGTCCCCGGAAACGCTATCTGTGAACTTTCGAGGAAACTAAACGAAGGCAAAAACGTCCCTCTATAGCCATATCTTCCTGAAAATGGTAGAATTTTTTGTTAACGGGGCGCGGCCCCGATCCGGAAAGGAGGAAACATATCATGAGAAGGCTTGCATTGTTGCTCGTTGTGCTTTTATTAGCCGGTACCCCTTTCCCCGCCTCCGGCGCGGAAGGGGAAATGCAGCAGAAAGGCGCAGCAGAGGCCGGCATGATGCTTCACCACCTGCACATCATGATGAATCACGGCATCACCATGGTGACCGAGGGATCGAATCTCGTGATGATAGCCGGGATGAAGATGACCCGGTACCTGGACAGGCCCACGAAGATGCACGGGCAGACCATGGTCGCCAAGGGCACGAAGATCATACAGCGTTCTCTCGGGGGTTCCGAGATAAAGGAGTTGATGAAGGGAGAGCTTGCCGACTCACCACTCATGCAGTACACGCAAGCCCTCGGGAATGCGATGCTCGACGTGATCGCCCAGCTGGGGAAGATGGACATCGAGCACATGTCCTCGGCACGCTCGATGTCGATGCACCACATGCACATCGCGCTTAACCATGCCCTCCAGATGGCCACCCAGGGAGCGAGCCTGATCATGCTCGGAAAGATGGGGATGGCAGGAGAGGTGGACGAATTCTCCCTGGACCACGGCAGAGCCATGGTGTCAGATGCCAGGGCCCTTTTCACGGAGACCATGGACGGCGAGGAAATGAAGTTCCTGCGCGGCATGGGGGCGACGCCGGAAAATTCCACCCTGATGAAACTGACCTACGACCTGGCCGACGCGATCTCGAAGGTAATCTCCCTTCTCGAAAGGATGCCCGGGTGATGGCCCGACAGGACGAGCCCGCCGTTAAAAGAGATCCAGGAGCGCCTCTGAAATGTAATGGGAAAGGCCCACATCCCGCTGTCCCGTCAGCTCTCTGGATACGTTGAAATCGACCTCGAAAAGATCGCGCTTCAGGCGGTTCACCGTCTGAGGATCGGAAAAGCCGATATTCGTCTCCTGGTTGAGGCGCATGCTGAGCAGATTGAGATTGGCCGAGCCAAGGCATGCCCACCCGTCAAAAATCGCCGCCTTGACGTGGGTCATTCCGGGATAGACAAAGACACGTATGCCGTTTCTGACCATGCTGTTCGCAGCGAGCAGGTTGCTGCTGGTCATGAGCTCCGAATCGGTGCGGGAGGGCAAGATCACCCGCACGTCCACCCCGCGGCGGCGCGCCTTTATCAGCTCATTTAACATCGTATCATCGGTAAAGTAGGGATTCTCTATGTAGATGTACCGCCGTGCCTCCCGTATCGCCGCTATGTGAGCCCGATAGATTTCCTCATCGCCGGTCTTCGTGTACAGGGGCCGTATATCGATGTAATCATCCCTGTGCTCCTTCCCCCGATAACTCTCTGTCCTGAACAGGGAAGCCCATGCGTATCCCAGGTCTCCCGCGGGTCCCTGGTGGGCCCATGCCCTGAAAAAGTCCTTGCTCAGCCGACCCACGACAGGGCCTTCGAGCTCGACCATCATGTCGTGCCAGTCGAAGCGGTATTCCCGTCCGATGTTCATGCCGCCGACAAACGCCCTCTTCCTGTCGATGATGATCGTTTTCGTGTGGTCGGAAGTGAACCAGGGATTTGCGATGGGACGGACGGTGACCGCGGAATCCCTTTCCAGATATTCTTTTATCGATGCGGGAAAGGTGAAATTTTCCGGGACCGGCGATTCGGGTGGCTGCCTGCCGTTTAACATCGAGCTCATCTCACACATCAAAACCTTCACCTCAACCTCTTTTGACCGTTCCCTGAGCAGGTCGGCAATCCTGACCGCATAATCGTCCGTGTCGAATATGTTTATGCGGACATAGACGGAATCGGCTGCTTCCTCCATCGACTGGATCAACTCGGAGAAAAAATCCTCCCCGTCAATGAGGAACTTGACGCTTCCCCGGTATCGCTTTCCCCCCGTTATCCCGTCGAGCTTCTCCTCCCACTTGCCAAGATCCATCGGGCGGGCATGCGACAGGGGAGGTGGGGGGTCGTCGTATTCATGGACGATGGAGGTAAGGGTCCCCTTGGTGGTATCGAATGCATAGTTCAGGAGCCGAAAGGACGAGGAAATGGGGCTCTTGACGAGGGTCATCACGTGGCTGTTGAGCAAAACGGCACCCAGAAAACGCACGCTGAAGCCAAGAGACGTCCCCTCATTCTTCTGGGAAGGCTGATTCGTTCCTTCTGGCAAAGCCCGGCGACTCATGCCGGAGGTGGCATAGCGGGGATACGCTCCCGCTGCCGCGCGAGGGTCGCTTGCGGGCGGAGCGGCGGATGTTCCATTCAATGTGGAGATGCCGCCGTCCCGAAAACCTGGTTTGGCCTCTATTCTCGACAGGGTGAAAGCGACCGAATCGATATGCAACTCCTTCTCCATGCCGGCAAATTTTGCTGAACCGGCGTAGACCCCCTCGTAAATCCGGTCTCTTCCAACGCCTCGGTAATCCCCGCGAAGCAAAAGGCCGGCAGTTTCATCCACCCTTTTACCCGGAAGATCGAGGCCGAGGGAAGCAAAACGGACTCCTCCAAACTCCACATCGCTGCCCCACCCGGGGGAAAGGGATACAATCGTCATGAACGCACCCAGAATCAGTACAAGAGGTAGGCGAAAGCGACGCGTTCCAACGAAAGGTATGTGGGTTTGCCGTGCCATGTCTATTTCCATTACAAACACCGTGCCGCCCGGGAAAATCGCTGCCTGAATTCTCTAAATATTTATTTTCATTGGTAATTATTGAGCGCCAGATCGGCCACGGGCAATCGAATAGGAACGGTGCTGCGCGGTCTCATCTGCATGCTGCGCACCTGCATTCACACCCGGACGGGGCTTTTCTCGGGGGAAACAACCCCGAATCCCCTGCCGTGGTCATCGGCGGGAGATCCTGTTTTCTTCGTGGTAAACTGAGAAGACACGGGAAAAGGCGCTGCGAAGCCAGATGCGGCGGTGGAAAAATGGTCACGAGGGAAAGCAAAACAACCGGAAATGGGAAAGCCCGGGGGAAGCGGCCCGTTTTGCCAAGACTGCCTGCCGCCGCAATCCTCCTGCCCCTTCTTTTCCTTCTGCAGCCTGCCTGCCGGCCACCCTCCCCTTCCCTGACAACGGTGTCCGGCAAGACCCTGTTTCGTGAGATGGGGCCTGCGGCCGGCATGGCCCTGGAGGACGTCACCATCGAGGTTCTCCGCTGGGAGGAAGGAAAATGGCAACCCCACGCGAAGACCCGCAGCGGATATCACGGATCTTTTGTCGTTAATCTGCCGGAGGGAAAATATCTCCTCATTGCCAGGACGACACTGGAAAGAAGCAGCGGGGACCTTGAGCTTGCGGGACGGCTGGAAGGACTCGTCGTCTCCTCAACCGATCGACGCCTGGACCAACTCGTCATTGAGATGCGCCGGACTATGGATTGATTTTCGGTCCGGGCCCTTCCGGGTCCGGAACTATCACCCCGGAGCCCTGGATTTCAGGCGAAAGAAATAGATAATCCCGGGCAATAATTCCCTTGACAATGCGAAAATTTGATGTAATGTAACATACTGAACATGATATAGGAACGTTCGATATGGTGCGGGGAAAGAGCGGGAGAATCGTACTGGAAGTCGACCCATCGGTCAAGGAGCGGCTCTATGACGCCCTGAGCGAAGAGGGCGTAACGCTGAAAGAGTGGTTTCTGCGCCGGGCCATCCGCTACATCAGCGAAAGGACCCAGCCCTCCCTCTTCGACCCCGAATACCGGGACAAAGTGCCCCCCCAGGATACCGGGAAGAAGCCGGAAGACTAAGACGGGAGACCTATAACAATCTCATGAAAATCAAGACATTTTGGTTTTTCGCCCGTAAACGGAGCGGGATTTGGGAAAAAGAGCGCGCAGGCAACGGCACCATGAAGAACACAATTCCTGTCATCGTCATATCGGTGTCTTTATCGCTTTTGACCCACACCCCCGCCGCCGCGAGCAAGCCCCCGACGTACCGGCTGCATGGTTCGTATGCAGAAGGGGCGAGCAGATTTTCTCTCCCCGATCACCGCGTCATCTCCCCCGGAGATGCTTATTTTCCGGAAGAAAGCTTTCCCGTCGAGAGGGGAGCGCAACAGTCCGCCGGTCTGCGATACGCCTCTTCCCAGAAGATCGGGGCCACCAGGGCGGCAGCAGGCAGAGGCGTTGACCGGGTCTCGGAAAACCGACAGCCGGGGAAGTTGATCCCCTTACCGCTCAGCGGGTCCGTCATGCTGCTTCTCACCGGCACCGGCCTGATACTCCTGGCGGGATTGGGGATGAAAACCTGCCGCAGGATCATATCGAAGATACAGGGAAAAGCGATTCCGGGTTCGTCCCCGCCTTCCTGACGCGACCAACCCCTCTTCCATCCTCCCAACCGGTAGAAGTCCGGAAGTGTCATCATTACCGGGCTTTGGGGAATCATCCGCCATCTTTCGGCAATCAAACAGTTATAGGTTACACATAGATAAGAAATCTGCTACCTTTAAAAATATGTAAGGAAATCAATTTTATTGCGACTGAAAAATTAAAAACCGCAGGAATGCGAAAAAAACAATCTCGGATATGAAAAGAAACACGATTCAGAAGATCGGCATAGTCCTCGTCATCGCCCTCTGTGTCGCCGCGTTCAAGATATTCAACCTGGATCAGTACTTTTCCCTCGCCTACATAAAAGCGTCCCAGGAGAGTTTCCGGGCGCTCTATGCGGAAAACAGCGCCCTGGTTATCGGTAGTTACATGCTCATCTACATACTGGTTACCTCACTGTCTCTTCCGGGGGCTGCCGTTTTGACCCTCCTGGGAGGGGCACTCTTCGGCTTCCTCGTGGGTACGGTCGTCGTATCCTTTGCCAGCAGCATCGGTGCCACGCTGGCCTGTTTCGTTTCGCGATACCTTCTCCAGGGCTGGGTCCAGGGAAAATTCGGCGACAAGCTCCAGACGGTGAACGAAGGGGTTGAAAAGGAAGGCCCCTTCTACCTCTTCACCTTGCGGCTCATTCCCGTCTTCCCCTTCTGGATGATCAATCTCGTCATGGGGCTCACGAAGATGCCTCTACGCACCTTCTACTGGGTATCACAGGTGGGGATGCTCGCCGGTACCATGGTCTATGTAAACGCAGGAAAGGAGCTGGCGAAAATAGACTCCCTGAAAGGCATCCTCTCTCCCGGGTTGATCATCTCCTTCGTCATTCTGGGGCTTTTCCCGTTAACGGTGAAAAAACTGATGTCCCTTTACAAATCGAGGAGGGTAAACGCCGTAAAGGGCTCATAACGTCTCGATACCACACTATTTGGGAGGGGTGTAATGGCAAATTTTGAATATGATCTGGGCGTACTCGGCGGGGGAGCCGCAGGCCTGACCGTTACCGCAGGGGCAGCGCAGCTCGGGGCAAAGACCATGCTCATCGAAAAAGAGAAGGAGCTGGGGGGCGACTGCCTCCATTACGGGTGCGTCCCGAGTAAGACGCTCATAAAAACGGCTCACGTGTGCCACCTCATGAAGAGCGCGGACCGGTACGGTCTGCCCCCGGTGGACGTAGAGCCCGTCGATTTCCGGGAGGTGGCTAAGCGTATCAGGTCGGTCATCGACATTATCCAGAAGCACGATTCCGAGGAGAGGTTCTGCAGGCTCGGAGCAAAGGTCGAGTTCGGTGATGCAACGTTCATCGACGAGAATGCGGTCAGGCTGAACGGGAGGACCGTTTCTGCGAAAAACTGGGTCATCGCCACGGGGTCGTCCCCCGCTATACCCTCGATCGAGGGCCTGGACAAAACTCCCTTCATCACGAACAAAGAGATATTCTCCCTGGACAGGCTGCCCTCTTCGATGATCGTGCTGGGAGCCGGTCCCATAGCCATCGAGATGGCCCAGGCATTTACCAGGCTCGGGACGAAGGTGACCGTCGTCCAGAGAAGCGGGCAGATCTTGAGCAAGGAGGACAGGGACATGGCGGACCAGGTCATGGAGGTGCTCTCCGGAGAGGGGGTCACGTTTCACCTCAATTCGGCAGTCCTGAGAGCCCGCGACCGGGGAGGTGAACGGGAGATCACGATAAAAACGGGCGAGGGGGGGACCAGGGATCTCAGGGCAGAGACGATCCTCGTCGCGATGGGCAGGAGCCCCAACCTCTACGGGGCGGGTCTCGAGGAGATCGGCATCGCCTTCGACCGGAAAGGTCTCACGGTGGACAAAAGATTGAGGACCAACTACAAGCACATCTACGGTGCCGGGGACGTGACGGGAAAATATCAGTTCACCCACGCTGCCGGCTACGAGGGAGGCATCGTGCTGAGCAATACTGTCTTTCGCATCCCCCGGAATACGGACTATACGAACCTCCCCTGGTGCACGTACACCGACCCCGAGCTGGCAAGCATCGGGATGAACGAGAAGAGGGCTAAAGAGGCGGGCATAGAGTATTCGGTATGGACGGAGGAATTCAAAGACAACGACAGAAGCCTCGCCGAGGGATCAAAGGTGGGAAAGATCAAGATGATCCTGGACGCCAGGGAAAAGCCCATCGGCGTCCAGATACTTGGCCTCCACGCGGGAGAGCTCGTAAACGAATGGGTGGCCGTCATGAACGGGAAGGTGAAGCTTTCCACCCTGGCCTCCGCCGTCCACCCCTACCCGACCCTGGGAGAGATAAGCAAGAGGGTAACGGGGACGTTCTTTGCGGGAAAGATCTTCTCCGACAGGGTCAAAAAAGGCCTGAAGCTCCTCTTCAACCTGAAGGGAAGGGCCTGCGGTGAAGAGGAGTGAGAAAACCTGGAGCCTTGAGCTATGGTACCGCGACACAAAAAACATAACGACCACATAGAAAAGCTGTGCATAAACACGATACGGACCCTGTCCATCGATGCCGTGCAGGCAGCAAATTCCGGCCACCCCGGGACGCCCATGGCTCTCGCCCCCGTCGTCTACTGCCTCTGGCAGCACCATCTTCGCTTCGATCCCGATGACCCGATATGGCCGAACCGGGACCGCTTCGTCCTCTCCGTCGGGCATGCCTCCATGCTTCTCTACTCCATGCTGCACTTAACCGGGGTGAAAGCGGTCAACCCGAAGTACGAAACGCTCGGCGAGCCCTCCGTCACCCTTGACGACATAAAAAGATTCCGCCAGCTCGACAGCAAGTGCCCCGGGCACCCGGAATACCGCTGGACGTCGGGAGTGGAAACCACGACGGGGCCGCTGGGACAGGGAGCGGCCGTGAGCACGGGCATGGCTATCGCCGGCGCGTGGATGGCCGGGTACTTCAACCGGCCCGGTTTCGAGATGTTCGACTACCACGTGTACGCCATGTGCAGCGATGGAGACATGATGGAGGGGGTAGCATCGGAGGCCGCATCCCTCTCCGGTCACCTGAAACTCGCGAACCTCTGCTGGATATACGACAACAACAGGATCACCATCGAGGGGCATACGGACTGGGCCTTCACCGAAGACGTGGCGACAAGGTTCATCTCCTACGGCTGGAACGTGACCCGGGTGGGCGATGCAAACGACCTGGAGATGCTCGAAGACGCTTTCCAGACCTTCAAGAATACCCCAGATAGACCAACCCTTATCATCGTCGACAGCCACATTGCCTACGGCTCCCCCAACAAGCAGGATACCAGCGCGGCCCACGGGGCTCCCCTGGGGGAGGATGAGATCAGGCTGACGAAAAGAAACTACGGGTGGCCGGAGGACAGCGCGTTCCTCGTGCCCGACGGCGTTCGGGAGCATTTCCATGACGGTATGGGAAAAAGGGGCAGGTCGCTCCGGAATGCCTGGATCGACATGTTCCACGCCTACGAAAAGAAATACCCGGAACTCGCGGACCAGCTCTTCAGCATGCAGCGGCGCAAGCTCCCGGAGGGCTGGGACCGCGGCATCCCTGAATTCGATGCTGACACAAAGGGCATGGCCGGCCGTGATGCCTCGGGCATCGTGCAGAACGCCGTGGCCGGAAACGTACCCTGGCTCATCGGCGGGTCCGCCGACCTCGCTCCGTCGACGAAGACGCGGATCACCTCTGAGGATGCCGGTGACTTCACCGGGGAAAACTACCGCGGCCGCAACCTCCACTTCGGCGTGCGGGAACACGCCATGGCATCTATCCTGAACGGAATGTCCCACTGCAAGGTCCGGCCCTATGGCTCCACGTTCCTCATATTCAGCGACTACGCCCGCCCTGCCATCAGGCTGAGCGCCCTCATGGAGCTCCCCGTCATCTACATATTCACCCACGACTCCATCGGTGTGGGCGAGGACGGGCCGACCCACCAGCCCGTTGAGCAGCTGGCATCGCTCCGGGCAATCCCGGGCCTCATCACCCTTCGTCCCGCCGACGCCGGCGAAGTGGCCGAAGCATGGCGGGTGATCATGCAGCTTGCCCACGAACCGGTTGCCCTGGTGCTATCGAGACAGGCACTTCCCGTCATCGATCGGTCGCGGTACGCGCCCGCGTCGGGTCTTGCCCGGGGGGCCTACGTCCTCGCAGACGCGGAAGGCGGTGACCCGGAGGTGCTCCTCCTGGCGACGGGAAGCGAGGTGTGGCTGTGCGTTCTGGCCCACGAAAAGCTGAAAGAGGAAGGGATACGGTCCCGCGTGGTGAGCATGCCCTCCTGGGAGATATTCGAGAAGCAGGACAAAGAGTACAAAGACAGCGTCATCCCTTCACGGATCTCGGCGCGGGTCTCCGTGGAGCTTGCATCGACCCTGGGCTGGTCGCGGTACGTGGGGCCCGCGGGAAAGGCGATCGGGATGGAAACCTTCGGCGCCTCCGCCCCCCTCAAGGAGCTGCAGAGGAAGTTCGGCTTTACACCGGAGAAGGTGGTCGCCGCAGCAAGAGAGCAGGTCGGAAAAGCGAGGTGAGAGATGCGGGTCGTCATCGGCTCTGACCATGCGGGATTTCTCCTGAAAAAGAGGCTCGTAGAGCACCTGACGGGGCTGGGGCACGAGATCGTGGACGTGGGAACAGGGAGCGAGGACCCCGTTGATTACCCCGATTTCGCCGAAGCCGTCGGGACCGCTCTCAGGGAGGGAGCAGGAGAACGGGGTATCCTTGTCTGCGGCAGCGGGGTGGGCGCATCGGTGGCTGCGAACAAGCTCCCCGGCATACGCGCGGGGCTCTGTCACGATACCTACTCCGCCCACCAGGGCGTGGAACACGACGACATGAACGTGCTCGTCGTGGGATCGCGGGTGATCGGCACCGAGCTCGCACGGGAGCTGGTGACCGCTTTTCTTTCGGCAGTGTTCACCGGAAAGGAGCGCCACGTGCGCAGACTCAACAAGGTGCTCTCCCTGGAAGCAAAATACGGGGGCAGGGCTGACAGGGTGGTGGAGAAAAAGCGATGAATCCTTTGAATGAACTGGGCAGATACGGCCAATCCATATGGCTCGACTACATCCGGCGGGATCTTATAACGGGCGGCGGACTGAAGAGGATGGTAGAGGAGGATGGACTGCGGGGAGTCACCTCCAACCCGGCCATATTCCAGAAAGCGATCACCGGCAGCACCGACTACGCGGATTTGCTCGAAAAGCTGCGCCCACGGAAGGATCTCGACCCCATGGCGATCTACGAGCAGCTCGCCATCCGCGATATAAAGGACGCGGCAGACGTGTTGCGGCCCGTCTACGAAAAGACGGGTGGGGGCGACGGGTATGTGAGCCTCGAGGTGTCCCCCTATCTCGCCGGTGAAACGAAGAGAACGATCGAAGAGGCACGACGGCTCTTTCAGGCGGTGGGGAGGGAAAACCTCATGATCAAAGTCCCCGCCACGCCGGAGGGCATCCCCGCGATCGAACAGCTCATAAGCGAGGGGATAAACGTGAACGTGACCCTCATCTTTTCCCGGGATACCTACGAAGACGTTGCCCAGGCATACATCACGGGCCTGGAAAGGTTGTCGGAAACCAGGAGCGGGGACATTGGCAGGGTGGGAAGCGTTGCCAGCTTTTTCGTCAGCCGAATAGACGCCGCAATAGAGACGGCAGTGGAAGCCCGACTCGAAGCCGGCCCGTCCCCCGATGAAGTGAGAGTGCTGAAAAGCCTTCCCGGGAGGGTTGCAATCGCGAATGCAAGGCTCGCCTACCGGCGGTACAGGGAAATTTTCCGGGGAGACCGCTGGGAAGCTCTCGCGGCGAAGGGAGCGCGGACGCAGCGGCTCCTGTGGGCGAGCACGGGAACCAAGAACCCCCGGTACAGCGATGTTCTCTACGTCGATGAGCTGATCGGGCAGGATACGGTCAACACGTTGCCTCCCGCAACGTACGAGGCATTCCGTGACCACGGGCGCGCGCGGGCAAGCCTGGAAGAGGGCGAAGAAGAGGCCCGAGAAACTATGGATTCCCTCGGTCAGGCGGGCATCTCCATGAAGCAAATTTCGGGCAGTTTGCTCGACGACGGCGTTCGCCTCTTCTCGGAAGCGTTCGATAAGCTGCTTGACGCTGTGGATGTCAGGTGCACGGAAGCGCGCAAGGCCCGGGTGAACACGCAGGATTACAGCCTTCCTGACAGCCTCGGGGCCTCCGTAACGGCAACCCTCGACACCTGGAGGGTCAGCGGAAAGGTGAGACGTCTCTTCGGGCGCGACCCATCCGTCTGGACGGGGACGGACGAGGGTAATTGGCTCGGCTGGCTGGGGATAACGGGCGACCAGCTGGCTAACGGCGGTCGTTTCGAGGATATCGCAGAGGATGTGAAGACGGGGAAGTTTTCCCACCTCCTGCTCCTGGGCATGGGGGGATCGAGCCTGTGCCCGGAAGTGCTCAGGCGCACCTTCGGGACGATAACGGGCTATCCCGAGCTCCACGTCCTCGACTCGACGGACCCCGCGCAGATCAGGTCCTTCGAAGACAGGGTTGACCCCGCGAACACCCTTTTCATCGTATCGAGCAAGTCGGGGAGCACCCTGGAGCCGAACATACTCAAGAGCTATTTCTACGAGCTGGTCGAAAAGGCCGTTGGCGCCGACAAGGCCGGGGAGCGGTTCATTGCCATAACCGATCCCGGCTCCCACCTGGAGCGGGCCGCACGGGATGATCGCTTCCGGCGCATCTTTTACGGTGTCCCCTCCATAGGCGGAAGGTTTTCCGCCCTGTCGGACTTCGGCATGGTTCCCGGCGCCGCCATGGGCGTTGACGTCAGAGAATTCCTTACCCGCTCCGACGAGATGGCCCTGGCATGCTCCTCCTGCATCCCCCCGCGGGAGAACCCCGGCGTGGTTCTGGGAACCATTCTGGGGGTCCTGGGCAACAGGGGGAAAGACAAAGTGACCATCATCACCTCGCCCGGCATCCGGGGGTTCGGTGCCTGGCTGGAACAGCTTCTCGCCGAGTCGACGGGAAAAGACGGGAAAGCCCTCATTCCCGTAGACGGCGAAGCGCTGGGTCCGCCGGCGGCATACGGTGAGGACAGGCTCTTCGTATACCTGAGACTGGAGGGGGGAGCTGAAGAGTCACTGGATAGAGGCGTAAAAGAGCTCGAGGAGAGCGGTCATCCCGTCGTCCGGATAGCGATACCCGACCTCTACAGCCTGGGCCAGGAATTTTTTCGATGGGAGATGGCAACGGCAGTGGCCGGATCGATCCTGGGGATCAACCCGTTCAATCAGCCCGACGTGGAGGCAAGCAAGGTGGCAACCAGGGAGCTGACCGACTCCTTCGAAAGGGAGGGCGCACTTCCGGCGGAGGAGCCGATCCTGGTCGAGGGGGGGATCAAGCTCTTCACCGGTCAAAGCAACGCCGCGGAAATCACCCGCCTGTCAGGGGGGGACCCATCGATGGAGGGATTTATCCGGGGGCACCTTTCCCGTATAGGGCCCGGGGACTACTTCGGCCTGCTGGCCTACATAGAGATGAACGAGGCAAANNCCTGGGCTTCGGGCCGCGCTTCCTCCACTCAACGGGCCAGGCATACAAGGGCGGCCCCAATACCGGCGTCTTCCTTCAGATAACGTGCGACGACCTGAACGACCTGTCCGTTCCGGGCCGGAAATATTCCTTCGGTATCGTCAAAGCGGCCCAGGCGCGGGGGGACTTTCAGGTCCTGTCGGAGCGCGACAGGAGGGTGCTGAGGATCCACCTCCCTGCCAAACCATCCAAAGCCCTGGATGAGCTGGAGGCGGCGGTTCGGAGGGCACTGAAATAGGCGGTTGAAAGAGGGCCCGCCTGAGAATAAAAGGAGCGGAAGACATGGAAATAGGCATGGTCGGACTGGGAAGAATGGGCGGAAACATGGTGAGACGCCTGATGAGGGACGGGCACCGCTGCGCCGGCTACGCAAGGAACCCGGAAAGCGTAAAGGAGCTCGAGGGCGAGGGGATGACGGGAGCTTGGTCCCTCGAGGATCTGACAGGGAAGCTTCGTGCGCCGCGGGCCGTGTGGGTCATGGTCCCCGCCGGCGACCCAACGGAGCAGACGGTTATGGCACTCGGAGAGCTCATGGACGAGGGCGACATCATCATCGACGGCGGCAACACCTACTTCAAGGACGATGTGCGGCGGGGAAAGCACCTGAAAAATAAGGGCATACACTATGTGGACGTGGGGACCAGCGGCGGCATCTGGGGGGCAGAGCGGGGATACTGTCTCATGATCGGCGGCGACGAGGAGATTTTCCGCTACCTGGAACCCGTCTTCAAAACCCTGGCCCCCGGGCGGGGGGAAATATCGAGAACGCCGGGACGGGAAAAGAGGGGTGGCACCGTGGAGGAGGGATACCTTCACTGCGGACCCACCGGCTCCGGGCATTTCGTCAAGATGATCCACAACGGGATCGAGTACGGGCTCATGCAGGCCTACGCCGAGGGCTTCGACATTCTGGCGAACGCCGACTCCGATGCGCTCCCCGAAGAGCATCGCTACGACCTCGACGTGGCGGAGATCGCCGAGGTCTGGAGGCGGGGAAGCGTCGTGGGCTCGTGGCTCCTCGA
>WVXK01000093.1:13006-15688 GCA_011773515.1 Deltaproteobacteria bacterium | reverse complement strand
GAGGGCCGCTGGACGATCATGGCAGCCATCGAGCAGGCCGTCTCCGCCGACGTGCTCTCCGCTTCCCTCTTTTCACGGTTCAGATCCAGGAAGGATCACACCTTCGCCGAGAAGGTCCTGTCGGCCATGCGCTACAAGTTCGGCGGCCACGTTGAGCCGCCGAAGGATTAGGGGTACAATCTGGAGGGGAAAAATTTCCGACGGGGCTGTGCCCTGCCCGCAATAAGGGCACGTTGAAGGGTATGCCATGACAGGAGAAGGAAAAAACAGAAGCCGCGAACGCCCAAAAAATCCCGGAGAACCCTGTGTCATGGTCATATTCGGGGCATCGGGCGACCTGACCAGGCGGAAGCTCATCCCTGCCCTCCACAATCTGGCAAACAACGATCTTCTGCCCGAGGAATTCGCCGTTGTGGGAATAGCCAGGTCGGTGAAGAGCACGGAGGAATTCCGCCGGGAGATGGACGACAATATCGAGGAGTTCGCAACCGGCGGGGTGGACCGCGAAGCCTGGGGGGCCCTTTCCCGGCGCTTCTACTACCTGCATGGAAACGTAAATGACGGGGGGATCTACGAGGAACTCAAGAACCTGCTTCGGCGGATCGACAGCGAACACGGCACGGGTGGGAACTACTTCTACTACCTTGCAACTGCCCCCTCGCTGTTCTCGGAGATCATATCCCACCTCGGCAGTTCGAACCTCCTGCGGGAGGAAAACGGCCGCTGGCGCCGGGTGGTGGTGGAAAAGCCCTTCGGCCGGGACCTGGAATCCGCCCGTGCCCTCAACCGCCAGATCGGGGAGATCCTCGAGGAAAAGCAGATCTACCGGATCGACCACTACCTCGGGAAAGAGACGGTCCAGAACATCCTCATCTTCCGCTTCGCCAACGGGATCTTCGACCCCATATGGAACCGCCGCTACGTAGACAACGTGCAGATAACGGTGGCGGAGGAGCTGGGTGTCGGCAAGCGCGGGGCTTTCTACGAAGGGGCGGGAGCCCTGAGAGACATGGTGCCGAACCACATATTCCAGCTCGTCACGCTGGTTGCGATGGAGCCGCCCATATCCTTCGATGCCGACGCGGTGCGCGACGAGCAGGTCAAGATTCTGCGCGCTATCCAGCCCATGACCCCCGAGGAGGTCCTGAGCTGCACGGTGAGGGGTCAGTACGGGGAAGGCGCCATCAACGGGAAGAAGGTCCCGGGATACCGCCAGGAGGAAAACGTGGCGCCCGACTCGAGCACCGAGACGTATGTGGCACTCAAGCTCTCCATAGACAACTGGCGGTGGGCGGGCGTTCCCTTTTTCCTGCGAACGGGAAAGCGGCTTCCGAAGCGGATAACGGAAATCGCAGTAGAGTTCAAGAGGGCACCTTTCGTGCTCTTTCGCCAGACCAGAGTGGAGGAGCTCATGCCGAACCGCCTCTCGATCCGCATCCAGCCCAACGAGGGAATCTCCCTGGGCTTCAGCGCGAAGGTACCCGGGCCCCTCGTGAAACTGGGGACGGTGGACATGGATTTCGAATACAGGGACTACTTCGGCACGACACCGAGCACCGGCTACGAGAGGCTCCTCTACGACTGCATGATGGGAGACGCCACCCTCTTTCGGCGGGCAGACATGGTCGAGGCAGGATGGAGCGTGGTGAGCCCCATCCTGGACGTCTGGAGCGCCCTTCCTCCCAGAGAATTTCCCAACTACCCCGCGGGAACCTGGGGGCCAGATGACGATGAAACCCTGATGAAAAAAGAGAGGAGAAGGTGGCTGAAATGCGACTGACCGTACTTGCCGGCGACGTGGGCGGCACGAACACCAGGCTCGCTCTATTCGAGGGGGAAGCAGAAAGGCTGGAGCTGAGCGTCATTGAGGTTTTTCCCAGCCGCGAATTCGTGAACCTCGACGCCATCGTTCGAAAATTCATGAAGAGTACCGGGGCACGGGCCGATTTCGCCTGTTTCGGGGTGGCGGGACCGGTCAAGGAGGGGATTTGCGAAGCCCCGAACCTTGCCTGGGTGGTTGATTCCACCGAGCTTGCAAAGGACCTGGGCCTTGAATCGGTCGCGCTGATAAACGACCTGGAGGCAAACGCCTACGGCATAGACGTTCTCGGGGAAGATGACTTCACCGTTTTGAACAGCGGCGCAGCCGTACCCGGAGGGAACAGGGCTCTCATCTCGGCAGGCACGGGACTTGGAGAAGCAGGTCTCCACTGGCTGGGCGACCGCTACAGGCCCGTTCCCACCGAAGGGGGGCACGCCGACTTCTCACCTCGAAACAAGCTCGAAACGGAGCTGCTCCTCTACCTTCTGAAACGCTACGAACGGGTCAGTTACGAGCGGGTGGTTTCCGGACCGGGAATCTTCAACATCTACAGTTTCCTCCGCGACACGGGGCGGTGCGAGGAGCCCGGGTGGCTCGCTGAGCTTCTGCGCGAAGAAGATCCCCCGGCGGTGATTTCCCGGGTTGCCCTCGAGGGACGAAGCGAGTTGTGCATGCAGGCCCTCGACCTCTTCGTGTCCCTCTACGCAGCGGAAGCGGGAAACCTGGCCCTGCGGTTTCTTGCAACCGGCGGGCTTTTCGTGGGCGGCGGGATCGCCCCGAGGATCATCGAAAAGCTCAAGGGCCCCTCATTCATGACATCTTTCGTGGCCAAAGGGCGGATGAAATCGCTCCTCGAAGCC
>WVXK01000093.1:0-12955 GCA_011773515.1 Deltaproteobacteria bacterium | reverse complement strand
ACCCGGCCTTCGACAAAAGGGAGGAAAGCAGTGTACAAGCTAGGAACCAACCTCAGCCGGCACATCCTGGAGGAAAAGCAGAAGCATCCGGAAATTCCCCACCAGCCCTGGACGATTCTTTCACAGATCGCCTACTCGGCCAAAATCCTCTCGCGGGAGATCGGCCGGGCCGCCCTCGTGGGAAGACTGGGCCTGGTAGGCGAAAAGAACCCCACCGGCGACGCCCAGAAAAAGCTGGATATTTTCAGCAACGAAACGGTCATCGATGTGTTCAATGACACCGGCCTCGTCGCCGCCATCGCATCCGAGGAGGAGGAGGATATCCGAATCCTGTCCCCCTCGACTGATTCCCGCTTCTTTTTGTGCGTGGACCCCCTCGATGGATCCTCGAATACCGACATCAACGGCGCTGTCGGCACGATATTCGGCATTTATGAAAGGGGGGGAGCACACGATGAAGATGCGGAAAAGGAGTTCCTCCGCAGGGGATCGGAACAGATAGCAGCGGGATATGTCATGTACGGGACGAGCACGATCCTGGTGTACACCTTCGGCTACGGTGTGCACGGTTTCACCCTCGACCGCGATATCGGAAACTTCATTCTCTCCCACGAAAACATCCGCTGCCCGGCCCGGGGCAGGACATACAGCGCCAACATGGCCCGCTATCAGGAGTGGTCCCCCGGCATACGGAAACTCATCGCCTACCTTTCGGAACGCGACGCCTCGACCAACCGTCCCTACTCCCTCCGGTACACGGGGTCTCTGGTTGCCGACCTTCACCGCTGCCTGATCGAGGGGGGACTTTTCTTCTACCTCGCCGACGTGGGATACGAAAGAGGGAAGCTCCGGCTCCTCTACGAATGCGCCCCCCTTTCTTTCATCATCGAGCAGGCGGGAGGGAGGGCCTCGACGGGCACGGAGAGGATACTCGACGTGCAGGTGGAATCGATACACCAGCGGACCCCCCTGGTTATCGGCAGCGCGGAGGACGTGAAGCTTTTCGAGATGTTCTATACCAGCGAGGATCCGCCCCTGTAGCCGGTTTTTTGCGCAACCCCTTGAGGAGCAGGGAAAAGCAGAAGGATTTCCGATGATATCACCGGGGCAGGAAATACGGATCACGGGAGGGAAGGAGGAGCTGTACCGGGAGGCGGCCGGAGAATTCCTCCGGTTGTCGAGAGACGCGGTCGAGCTCAAGGGACTCTTCACCGTAGCCCTCTCCGGCGGCTCCACGCCGGCAGGGCTCTTTGAACTGCTCGCAGACGAGAAGGGCTCGTTCCGGGGTCACCTCCCGTGGCAAGAGACGCTCTTTTTCTTCGGCGACGAACGCCACGTCGGCCCCGAAGATCCCGGGAGCAACTTTTTCATGGCCCGCTCGTCGATGCTCTCCAAAGTCCCGGTCCCCGAGAGCAATGTGCACCGCATCCAGGGGGAGAACCCCGACGCATGGGCCGCCGCAAGGGACTACGAGGAGGTGCTGAAACGGGCATTTTGCCTTGATAACCGCCAATTGCCCCGGTTCGACCTGGTTCTTTTGGGCATGGGAGCCGATGGGCACACGGCCTCCCTTTTCCCCGGCACCGGCGTTCTTTACGAGCGCGAGCGCCTCGTCGCCGCAGTAAGGTTAGAAAGCACCGGCACGTACCGGATTACCCTCACGCCGCCCGTTTTGTGCCACGCCGCCTGCATCATCTTCCTCGTGTCGGGAAAGGAAAAGGCAGAGGCGCTGCGATCGGTCCTCCAGGGAGATTTCTGCCCCGAGAAATTCCCGGCACAGCTCGTCCGACCCGATAACGGGCGGATCCTCTGGATAGTGGACTCTCACGCCGCGGGGCTCCTCGCCGGGGAAAGTGAGGGAGGGAGAAACCGGCGGTACGATGACACACGGAGAGAATAGCCATGCCCTACCAGCCTATTGAAAACTACGGAATCATCGGTGACCTGCACACGGTAGCCCTCGTCGGGATGAACGGTTCCATCGACTTTCTGTGCTTTCCCCACTTCGACTCGCCATCGGTCTTTGCCGCTCTTCTCGACCACGAAAAGGGCGGGCGGTACCAGATATATCCCATACTCTGCGACCCCCGGCCCAAGCAGCTGTACCTGCCCGACACCAATGTCCTCCTCACCAGATACCTCTCTCCCGAAGGGGTGGCCGAGGTCTCCGACTTCATGCCGATCCACTCGATGTACCACTCTCACGTGGTAATTCGCCGGGCCAAGTGCATCCGGGGAGAGGTCCATTTCAGGATGACCTGTGAGCCGAGATTCAACTACGCCCGGGCAACCCACAGGGTAGAGAGGGGGGAGAAGGAGCTCCTCTTCATATCCGAGGGGGATGACGGGACGGTGCTCCGCCTCCGGTCCACCCACCCGTTGGAGGTGGTCAATGGAGACGGCAAGGCGGAATTCACGCTCTCCAGCGGCGAAACCGCCACATTCGTCCTGGAAGAAACGGGAAGGGAGGAAAGATCCCGACCCTGCCCAATCGAAGCCGTTCCGGAAGCATTCAAAAAGACCGTCAACTTCTGGAGGAACTGGCTCAACAAATCCTCCTACCGGGGAAGGTGGAGAGAGACCGTCAACCGCTCGGCGCTGACCCTGAAACTCCTCTTCTCCGAGCCCCACGGATCACTCGTGGCGGCCCCCACATTCGGGCTTCCCGAGACCATCGGCGGCGAGAGAAACTGGGATTACCGATACACCTGGATCAGGGACGCTTCCTTTACCCTCTACGGCCTCATACGGCTCGGTTTCACCGAAGAAGCTTCGGCGTTCATGCAGTGGCTCGAAGCGCGCTGCGCCGAGCTGAGCCCCGACGGATCGCTCCAGATCATGTACGGGACCGACGGGCGCCATGAACTGACGGAAGAGACCCTGTCCCACCTCGAGGGATACCGGAAATCGGCACCGGTGCGCATAGGCAACGGGGCCTACGACCAGCTCCAGCTCGATATTTACGGTGAACTGATGGACTCCGTCTATCTGTCCAACAAGTATGGGGAACCCATCTCCTTCGATCTCTGGCAAAACCTCGTGCGCCTCAACGACTGGGTCTGTAAAAACTGGCGAAAACCAGACGAGGGAATCTGGGAGGTCCGCGGCGGAAAGAAGCACTTTCTCTATTCGAGGCTCATGTGCTGGGTCGCCATAGACAGGGCGATCCGCCTCGCCCACAAACGTTCCTTTCCGGCCCCCCTTGACAGATGGTACAAAACGCGGGACGAGATACATCACGATATCACCGCAAACTTCTGGAATCGGAAACGGAACGCCTTCATCCAGCACAAGGGTGCCGTGACTACCGATGCATCCTCTCTTTTGATGCCCCTTGTAAAGTTCATCGGGCCAACCGACCCCCGCTGGCTTTCCACCCTCAGGGCCATCGAGGAGGATCTCGTGCACGATTCTCTCGTCTTCCGCTACAGGATCGGTGAGGCAGCCTCCGACGGACTGGAGGGGGAGGAAGGCACCTTCAGCATGTGCACCTTCTGGTACGCAGAGTGTCTCTCCCGCGCCGGAGACGTGGAGAAAGCCCGCTTCTATTTCGAGAAGATGCTTGGTTACGCAAACCACCTCGGGCTCTATGCAGAGGAACTGGGTCCCTCCGGGGAGCATCTCGGAAATTTCCCGCAGGCCTTCACCCACCTCGGGCTCATCAGCGCGGCACACAATCTCGACCGGATGCTCTCGAAAGGATCAGGGAGGGAAAATCCCGGGGAATGAAATCGGGGACCGGTGGAACCGGAGGCGCAGGGGATCCCTTTATCCTCCAAGGGAAAAAACGCAAAAGGGCATTTCTGGCGGGGTGAGGGACACGGCAATGCTTTGATGTTGACGGGCCTGTCGGCAGTGAGTACCCTATGCAAAGCGGGGAGTCGGGCCGATGAGAAACCTTTTGCAAAGACTGGGCGAGGAATTCATCTACTTCCTGACGCAGGCGGGCAGGATGGGCCTCTTTCTCTTTTCCTGCCTGATACGCGTGGTGACGCCCCCCTTCAAACTTCAGCCCATCATCAAGCAGATCCACTTCATCGGCTCCCGGTCAATGTTCGTGATCATATTCACCGGGGCATTCACGGGCATGGTCCTGGGTTTGCAGGGGTTCTACACGCTCAGGAAATTCGGCTCCGAGGGGCTCCTGGGATCGGCAGTTGCCCTGAGCCTGATCCGCGAACTGGGGCCGGTTTTAACCGCCCTGATGGTGATCGGGCGCGCCGGTTCGGCCATCTGCGCCGAGATCGGCATCATGAGGAACTCGGAACAGATCGATGCCCTGGAGTGCATGGCCATCGACCCCTACAGGTACCTCATGGTGCCGAAATTTGTGGCCGGCATCGTTTCCCTGCCCCTGCTCACCTTCATGTTCGATGTGATAGGGATACTCGGCGGGTTCCTCGTGGGCGTCGTCCTTCTGGGAGTGAACCAGGGCACCTACTTTCAGAGCATGTACGCCAGCGTGGACTGGAATGATATCTGGATGGGGATCGTGAAATCGCTGGTTTTCGGTTTGCTCATCATATGGATCTCGGCGTCGAAAGGCTATTTTCTCCACCTCGAGCGGTCGGGCGGTTTCGGGGCGGAAGGGGTGAGCAGGACAACGACGAGCGCCGTCGTGCTCGCATCGGTTACCATCCTCGTCTGGGATTACCTCCTCAGCGCGATTCTCCTCTGACTCAGGGCCAACCATGCCCCAGGGGGTTCGCGCATAAGGGTTGAACGGGTGAAACATGGATAGAGAGACAGGGAATGCGGTCATCGAGCTCATCGACATCTGGAAATCCTTCGGCAGGCAGACCGTCCTCAAGGGGATAAACCTCAAGGTGATGGAGGGAAAGACGACGGTCATCATCGGGACGAGCGGCGGAGGAAAGTCGCTGATACTCAAGCACATGCTGGGGCTCGTCACGCCCGACCGGGGAAGGGTGCTCGTTTTCGGCAAAGACCTTGCCACCATAAGCCGGAGGGAGCTGGATGAAGTGAGGAAGCATTTCGGCGTCCTGTTTCAGAACGTGGCCCTCTTCGACTCGATGACGGTCTACGACAACGTGGCCCTGCCCCTCAGGGAGCGCACCGATGCAACCGAAGAAGAGATACGGCAGAACGTGGAGGAAAAGCTTTCGCTCATGGACATGGAGGGGGCGAACGAGAAGTATCCTGCCCAGCTCTCGGGAGGCATGAAGAAGAGGGTCGGCCTTGCCAGGGCGCTCGTCTTGGACCCCCGGGTCATCTTCTTCGATGAGCCCACCACGGGCCTGGACGTGAGAAGGAGCAACGAGATCTACCGTCTCTTCTTCAAGACACAGGCAACCCTGGGGTACTCTGCCGTGATCGTCAGCCACGACGTGCCGAAGATATTCAAGCTCTCCGACTACGTTGCCCTTCTCGAAGACGGACACGTCCAGGGACCCATGACCCCCGAGGATTTCCAGATTTCAAACAACCCCGTCGTGCGCTCATTTGCCGAGACCACGATGGGTCCCATATACTCAAGTGAAAAGGAGGAGCCGGGCCTTGACGAAAAAATTTAATGTCGAAATCGCGGTGGGGATATTCCTCGTCGTGGGGTTTCTCTGCTTTGCCTACATTTCCATAAAACTGGGGGACGTGAACCTTTTAGGTGAGAAGTCATACGAGATCAAGGCCCGATTCGCCTCGATATCGGGCCTTAAAAAAGGGGCCACCGTCGAGATCTCCGGGGTAAACGTGGGCAAAGTATCGGGCATAAACCTCGACCAGGAGGACTACGCCGCAGTCGTCCAGATCTCGATAAACAAAGATGTAAAGATCCATGAAGACAGCATCGCCTCCATCAGGACCTCCGGCATAATCGGCGACCGGTACATAAAGATCTCTCCCGGCGGTGCCGACGAGTTCATCAAGCCGGGAGGCGAGATCCTGGAGACGGAATCAGCCATCAACCTGGAGGAACTGGTCAGCAAGTACATTTTTGAAAGCAAAAAATGAATGGGTTTCCCACGTTCGGGAGAAGCATCGGTGCATCCGTCATGATCTTTTTCCTCACCGCCCTCCCGTTTTCCCTCTATCCCCAGGAAATACCCTCTTTGCAGGCAGGAAGAGCTTCCATGGAGACTTCCGCGAACGAAGATCCGACAGATCCTGCAGACGGGTTCGACGAGGACCTGTCTTTTGAGCCAGGGGAAAAAGAGGATCCGTCGGAAGCAATAGATCCCTTCGAGCCCCTGAACCGGGTAACCTTCTGGTTCAACGACAGGTTCTACTTTCTGCTCTTCAAACCCGCAGCACGCGCCTACCGGGTCGTCCCCGAACCGGCGCGGGTGTCGGTGTCGAACTTTTTCTCCAACTTGAAGGCCCCCGCCAGGTTCGTTAATTGCCTCCTCCAGCTGAAGATCGAGGATGCCGGCAACGAACTTGCCCGGCTCGTCATAAACACCACCCTCGGGATCGGCGGGCTCTTCGACCCGGCGAGGAAGTGGGCCGGCGTGAGGATAAAGGATGAGGACTTCGGCCAGACCCTGGGGCACTACGGGGTGGGGCCGGGAAACTACGTGGTGGTACCGCTCCTTGGACCGTCGAGCACGAGGGATGGATTTGGGGACCTGGTGGATATCCTCCTGGACCCGATAACGTACAGCGTGGACAACTTCGGTGAATACTTTGCCATCAAGACCTTTGACGGGCTCACGGCCGCTTCTCTCGACAAAGATACCTACGAAGCCATAAAGAGGCAGGCGATCGACCCGTATATCTTCATGAGGGATGCCTATCTTCAGAGGCGGAAGGGACTGATAAAGAAATAGGTCCAGCCCGTTTTCTCCCCATGACACGGAGAGGGCTTCGACCGCAACAATGGACGATCGCCGACAAACAGTTTTTTTCAAGGACTTCTGGTATAATCTGCAGGAGGCAAGCCCGTATTGGAATGCATTGAAGGAGGGGGAAATAACGAAAAGGTCCGTTCTTTTATTCTTCTCGGCAATCCTCGTGCTGTCTTTTCCGCTAAAAAGCGCTTTTTCACAGACGACCGCACCCCTCCCTGAAAAACCGGCTTCACGTGAGGACCGGTCAGCAGAGAACCCGGCGGACCTTGACGGGGAATCCGTCCCGGCTGGCCGGGAGGAGTTCGACGAGGATTTCGACCTTGAGGAGGACGAGGGGGCCGTGTACATCCCCGACCCCTTCGAGCCCCTGAACCGGGGGTTTTTCTGGTTCAACGACAGGTTCTACTTTTTCGTGTTGAAACCGGTAGCCCGGCTATTCCGGGTCGTTCCGGAGCCGGCACGGGTGTCGATATCGAATTTTTTCTCGAATATCGCCACGCCCATCAGGTTTGTAAACTCGCTCCTCCAGCTCAAGCTCAAGGACGCAGGCAACGAGCTTGCACGCTTCGTGATCAATACCACGGTGGGACTGGGAGGACTCTTCGACCCGGCGAGAAACTGGGCCGATGTAAGGATAAAGGAGGAGGATTTCGGCCAGACCCTGGGGTGGTACGGCATAGGGACGGGCACCTACATGGTGTTCCCCATACTGGGACCGACAAACACCAGGGACGGCATAGGGGACGTCGTCGACCTGCTGTTCGACCCCATAGCGTATGTCGACAATATTTACCTCTACCTGTCCCTTAAATCCCTTGCCGGGGTCAACGCCACCTCCCTGGACAAGGATACCTACGAGAGCATAAAAAGGCGGTCTCTGGACCCCTACGTGTTTATCAGAAACGCCTACACCCAGAGGCGGAAAGGACTGGTGGAAAGATAGCGACTTCCTGTACAATGATGGTTCGTGAGCAACCACAGGAGGGCCCGGGGACATGAGAAATGCGTTCCGTATCTTCCCCCTCCTCATCGCCCTGCTCCTTCTCTCCTCTTCCGTCACGGGGGAAGTTCCCCTGAAAAAGGAAGGGCAGGAGGCATTCCGTTCAAGCGTCGCAGACGACCGGAAAGATGAGGCCGGTCAGGGCGGGGATGGTGAGGCAGAAGACGAATTCAAAGACGACTTCGAAGACGAATTCGCAGAAGAGGAACCCCTAATCATCTCCGATCCCTTCGAGCCCCTGAACAGGGCATTTTTCTGGTTCAACGACAAGCTCTACTTCTATCTTCTGAAACCCGTGGCCAGGGGTTTCCGCGTCGTCCCGGAGCCGGCCCGCATATCGTTTTCGAACTTCTTCTCCAACCTGGCAACCCCGATACGGTTCGTAAACTCCCTGCTTCAACTGAAGATCAAGGACGCAGGGAACGAGTTCTCCCGCTTCGTGGTGAACACGACGGTGGGGATAGGGGGCCTCTTCGACCCGGGGAAGAAATGGGCAAAGGTCAGGAAAAAAGAGGAGGACTTCGGGCAGACGCTGGGATGGTACGGCGTGAAGCCCGGATTCTACATCGTCCTTCCCCTGCTCGGCCCCTCGAACTCGCGGGACTTCCTCGGCCAGATAGCCGACGGCTTCATCGACCCCCTGAACTACATCTTCGATGACAGGGAGCTCGAGATCATCGCCCTGAAAGCCTTCGAAGCGGTAAACGAGATCTCGATCGACAAGGACACCTACGAGGGGATCAAGCGGCAGGCTCTCGACCCCTACGCCTTCATAAAGAACGCCCACACACAGAGACGCGAAGGGATGGTAAAGGAGTAGCCGGCGAAACTCTCCCGGCAGGGATAACTTATTTTGCGACAATAGGGTTTTTTCGTTAATCTAATTTGTTACAGACCGGTATTCGCTTTAAACTCACTACCCCCCGCACGAGAGGCGGTCATGGCCAAGAGAGCACGCTTTTTACTCATACCCATCATTTTTCTGCTGCTCACCCCGGCGGCAGCTCCAGGAAGCCGCGGCCCGACGGACCAGGTCCGGGAAACAGTCGACCGGGTCATCGAGCTTTTGAAGGACAAGGAGATGGACAGCGGCAAAAGGCGCCAGATGCTGAGCTCTCTGATCAGAAAGAGGTTCGAGTTCAGGATCATGTCGCAGCAGGTCCTGGCGACGAACTGGAAGAAGGCAAACCCCGATGAAAGGGACAGGTTCGTGACCCTCTTCTCCGACCTTCTCGAGAACACTTACATGGAGCGTATCGAGGCATACACGGACGAGAAAGTGGAGTACGTAAACGAAAAGGTAAGGGATGACCGTGCCATCGTAGAGACGATTATCGTCACCAAGACCGCAGATATTCCCATACGGTACAAATTGGTCATGAAAGGAGACGAGTGGCTGGTCTACGACGTGGTGATCGAGGAGGTGAGCCTCATCAGGAATTACCGGAGCAGCTACCGCGAGATAGTCATGAAAGATGGCATCGAGGGGCTGCTCGCACGGATGGAGGAGAAGGTCAAGGAGATGAATGAAACGAGCAAAAAGGCTGAAAAGTGATGCAACAGTTAGATGAAGTCTCGGAAGATCTCTGCATCTGGATGAAAAAGGAGCTCAGCCTCTTTCCCTACTTCAAGGAGGAGGACCTGGCCGACCTGCCCTGCTTCTTCGACCTCGTTAAGGTCAGGGCGGGAGAGACGGTCTGCGGCGAGGGTGATTTCTGCGACTACCTGGCTTTTATCGTATCGGGCCGCCTGGAAATCAGCAAGCAGACCGAGTTTCCGGGCAAGAACGTGGTCATCGGGGTGTACAGCAGGGGAACGGTCATGGGAGAGCTCTGCCTCCTCGACAATCATCCCCGGGCAGTCACCGCCGTGGCCCTGGAGGATTCGACGCTGGTAACCCTCTCCCGGGATAATTTCAACCTCATGCTCGAGGCCTTTCCCGAATCGGGAGTTAAATTCTTGAAGGGATTGCTCCTGGCCGTGTCCATCCGGCTCAGAAAATCATACGATCGCCTCGCGTCCATCTTCTGAGAAGTTACCCGGCACGAAGGCGCTGGACGCAAAACAGAGGCAGTTCATTTTCTGTGGTCCACCAGTCGCAGTGCATGGAGATAGCGAAATAACCCGGGAGATGTTCAGACTCAATAATTCTGAGATTACCGGCCCCCCTTGATTTTGTTCCTAAACCACTCCATTACTGCCCAGGTGGCATCGAGGTCCTCCTCGTTGTACTTGAGCAGCGTATCCATGATCTCTTTCCTGACCTTCTCGTCATCCGTCTCGACGGCTTCGATATACTTCGCAATGGCCCATTCTCCACCGAACTCGTCCATCGTCCGATCGAATCCGATATGTCTCTCCACCACCTTCAGGCTGTAACTGGGAACCGGCAGGGCGATGCAGCCCCTGACGGCAGGCAGAAGGTCAAAGAGATTATTCAGCACCCTGTCGCCCGCCCCGCCCCTATCACCGTAGCGGCCGAGGTATCCCCTGACCTTCGTCCTTTCGTAGGATGACCAGTGGACAAAGGGGACGTCCCCGTATCGCTCAAAAACCTGCGTGCATATCCGCAAGAAGCCCTCCCATCCTTCCCTGTCTCCGCCGGGGCCGAACCCCGCCAGGGCCGGCATGAAATCCGAAGGCTCATCCCCCATGACCTTCACGCCCCAGAGGTATATCTTGTCAAGCTCGTCCAGGTAGGGAGGCAGCCCCTCGAGGTCGAACATGGCGTAGCTGCCTGCCTCAGGTATCCCGGCTCGCCCCGTGATGATCTCTCTTCCTCCGGAGATAGCCTGCGCGTTCACCAGTATCCTCCCGGCCTTCACGCCAACCTTCCGCGACGTCTTTCCGTGAGGAACCTTGAGTTCCGCGAGATCCTCCGCCGAGAACCTGTTCAAAAGGTCGTCGTAGGAAACGACACCTCTATCGCGAAGGGCGGCAGAGAGGCCCAGAGTTACGTCGGGGACGGTAGCAATGTCTCTTCTCTTCTCGGCCAGGGGCCAGCACCGCTGGAAAAAGCCGCAGCCGGAGCACTTCGACCAACCAACGGGTGTGAAGGGCTCGCAGGAAAGCGACTTGATCCGTGCCAGCTCATCGACCCGGGAGAGGACGGCATCATCGCCGGGGTACGGAATCTCCACGAGGTCACCGCTGCCGGAGAATACCTCCACCCTCACCGGGCAGCGGCCGGTAGCCCTGTTATAGAGGTAACGGTACAGGTCGAGCTGGGCGATGATGTCCGGGTGGTCCTCTTCATTGATTCTCCTTGCAAGCTTGCAATCCCTGAGGATGTACCCGCCATCCCGGTAAACGAGAAAATCGGGCTGCCCCGAAACGGCTATTTTACCCCCCGCCCCGTCAAGGTCGGCGGTAAAGGCGCCCTGGTATATCACCGGCGCAGAGCGGGCGATCTCCTCGCGGGTCCTTCTCACCTTTTCGGAAAACGGCAGCCCACCAAGGTCAACGACCCGGGGAAACGAGCTCCGGTGCTCCGCCTCGTGGCGATCCCCCAGCTTCATGAGAAGGTCATCCAGGGGCCCCGGGGGGGAAGGGCTATCGCCCGCCGCGAGAAGATATATCCTCAGGGGGCAGGTGCTCGGCTTGTGGTAGGCATGAAAGTCGGACGCCGCTATTCTCATTGCTATCCCTTAAGAGTAGTACCATGAACAGGTCTTTTGGCGGTGGGAAGGCGGGTGAAGGAAGTGCTACGGCGGCCCCTCACCTTCTTCTCTCTCATACTCCACGTTCAGCCTGAACCCCGTGCTCTTCCTGTAGTAAAAAGCCTTGAGCCAGGGCTTGAAGATCATCTCCTCCCTGCTGCCGTAGAGGGGAAACGTCTCTCCCATGGCGGCCTGTTCGCCCGGCTCCCTGCCGACACTCAGAGCAGGCTTTTCCCGCAACCGGTAATCCTCGCCCATCCTGTGGGAACCCACCTCAGGCGCGGGCTGCTCGTCTGTACCCATCGATGGATGACCCCCGAGGACAAGCGCGGCGAAGATCGCCGAAAAAAGCGAAAGCCTCTTTCGCCATACACGGCGGGGAATCGTCCCGCAAGACGAGATCTCTTTGCTCAGCCCGTAAGGCACCGCCGCACCTCCTCTCTGCCGTCACAATTATATTTTCCCACATCACCGGCGATGGAGGAAAGGACGAAAAACCGGCGCCCGAAAGAGGGCTGTTTTCTCCCTCCCCGACTGTCGAACCTGCAGTGCCTGTCCGTCATGCAAAAGGGGAAAAATCCTCCGCCCATCGGCGGAAATTACAGGAAAAGATTCACGAGCAAACCGAGAAAGAACAGAGACCCCAGGAGGAACATCCAGAGGGCAAGCCAGGCGACATCGCTCTTGTCCCCCACAAGGGGATGCAACCCCTGCTTCTTGTACTTCGCAATCAGAGGGAAAAGGGTGTTGATCTTCACCGGGCGGCTGCGGGAATGGTATATCCAGAGCGAGACACCCCAGAAAAGCAGGATCAACAGAAGATTTACGGCGAGCAGGCTCGGTTTATCCATCCTGTTACGCCCCCGGCTCGTTTGTCATCGAAGCTGAGAGTTCCCGCCCCCATCTCTGTCCTTCTGGTAATACGGCGGGAGTTCCCGCGTAAGGTTCCTTATCGGAAGGAAAAGGCCCTGAATGAAGGATGTGCCCCGGAAACCTGATTGGCCGCGCGGGGTGCTCCACGATCCACCATCCCCTTTGGCTGACCCCGAATATGAGATAAAATGGAAATAGATCAGCTATAGGCCTCATTCGAGCGGTTTTCTCCGGATTATTCCGGGAAAGGTGAAACGGAAGGGTCGTTTCTCCGTCTAATAGGGTAAATGGAGGATGTCACATGTTATCATGTTGATTTTCCTCTTTTTTACGCAATGTCGGCCGGAGACCCGTCAGGAGACAGGCTGGCAAAAGGAGGCGGAACGATGAAAGGAAAAATCCACTATCTTCTTCCGGCCCTTCTCGCTCTCGTCCTTTTCTCCGCACCACACTCTTTTGCAGTCGACCACGAGCCGGAATCCACCGGCGAACTGAATAAAACGAAAGTAGTCCGCATCAGGTCCATCGAAGGAGAGGTTTTCGTCAAAACCGCCACGGACGCAGAATGGATCCAGGCCCACGAATACATGATACTCACCGAGAAGTACCGGGTTTCG